>JAPLTE010000064.1 GCA_026398235.1 Verrucomicrobiota bacterium | reverse complement strand
GGTCAACCAATCCCATGGCGGCTCAGGCAAACAGGCGCGGGCCGTGATCGACGGTCTGGAGGCGGACGTGGTGACCCTGGCGCTCGCCTATGACATCGACGTGATCGCCCAAAAGGGGCTGCTCCCTGCGGATTGGCAGGGAAAGCTTCCCAACAACAGCGCCCCTTACACCTCGACCATTGTGTTTCTCGTGCGCAAAGGCAATCCCAAGGGGATTCGGGATTGGAACGATCTCGTCAAATCCGGCATCCAGGTGATCACCCCCAATCCGAAGACCTCGGGGGGGGCGCGCTGGAATTATCTTGCGGCCTGGGCCTACGCTGAGCAGGCGTTTGGGAAAAACGAGGCAAAGGTGCAGCAGTTCGTCGCGGCGCTTTACAAAAACGTGCCAGTGCTCGATTCCGGTGCGCGCGGTTCCACGACGACCTTTGTGCAGCGAGGCATCGGGGATGTGTTGATCGCATGGGAAAGCGAAGCGCATCTGGCGCTGAAGGAATTTGGCGCGGATCAATTCGAGATCGTCACTCCCTCGATCAGCATTTTGGCCGAGCCGCCCGTGGCCGTGGTCGAGAGCGTCGCGAGCCGCCATGGGACAAGCGAACTGGCCAAAGCCTACCTTGCTTACCTGTACTCGGACGAGGGGCAGGAGATCGCCGGGAGAAATTTTTACCGGCCGCGCGATCCCAAGGCTGCCGCGAAGTTTGCGGACCAGTTTGGCCAACTCAAACTGGTGACCATCGACGAGGCCTTCGGCGGCTGGAAGAAAGCCCAGACGACGCATTTCGCCGAAGGCGGCATTTTTGACCAAATTTACGCTCCCTCTGCCAAATAGAACTCAAACCGATGAACTTTGTCATGCCACGTTCCACCTACACCCGCCTTCACCGTCGCGTCCCGGTTGCCGCGCGCAACCGCGCCGAGCGGAGCCAGCACCCGGTTTTTGAGTTGATCGAAGAACTCCGTCGCGAAGCGAAGCGGTCCGAGTATTTGTCGTATTCAGAGATCGGCCCGTTCCGAAGCGGCGGTGCGGTGCATGGGATTGCGCGCTTTGTTTTTACGGGGCCGGATTTGGCGGAAGAACCGGTGCGCATCGGTATTTTCGCCGCGATCCACGGGGACGAACCGGAGACGGCGTATGCGGCTTTGGAGTTCCTCCGGCGGCTTTTAAAAGAACCGGAACGGGCGCGCGGCTACGAGATTTACGTTTACCCGGTTTGCAATCCCACGGGGATCGAAGATGGGACGCGGCATTCGCGCAGCGGGGTGGATTTAAACCGCGAGTTCTGGCAAGGCTCCAAGCAGCCGGAGGTGTACTATTTGGAGCGCGAATTGGGTGTGTTGCTTTTCCAGGGGGTCATTGCGCTGCACGCGGATGACACCACGCCCGGCGTGTATGCTTATGTGCGCGGAGCGACACTCACCGAAGCGCTCGCGCGTCCCGCCCTCGAAGCTGCGGAGGCGTTTCTGCCCCGCGCGGCCGGCTCGGTGATCGACGGCTTCCCGGCACAGGATGCCCTCATCCATCACCACTGCTTTGATGGGGTGTTAAGCAACCCGGCCGAGCTCCATCCGGCTCCCTTCGAACTCATCTTTGAGACCCCACAGGAGCATCCCGTAGAGCTTCAGGTTGCGGCTGCGGTGGCCGCGCTGGACCGCATTTTGGAGGAATACCGCCCGTTCCTCGCCTTTGGGCAAAACCTCTAGCTGCATGAAACGCATCCTTCCCGGTTTTCCGCTCACGCTCGGGTTTTCAGTGGTTTATATGACGCTGATTGTCCTGATCCCGTTCGCTGCGCTTGCCGCCAAAGCCTTCAGCGGTTCATGGGAACATCTCTGGGCGGTGGTGACTTCGCCGCGCGTGGTGGCTTCCTATAAGCTGAGCTTTGGTGCGGCGCTGCTGGCGTCGCTCATGAACGGGCTCTTTGGATTCATCACCGCATGGGTGCTCACGAGATACCGCTTTCCGGGCCGGAAAATAATCGACGGCCTGGTCGATTTGCCTTTTGCCCTGCCGACGGCCGTGGCGGGAATTGCGCTCACGGCCCTCTACGCCCCCAAGGGCTGGGTGGGTTCGCTCTTGGCGAAGGTCGGCATAGCTGCCGCTTTCAACCGTCTCGGCATTGTCCTTGCGCTCGTGTTCATCGGGTTTCCCTTTGTCGTGCGAACGCTCCAGCCAGTGCTGGTCGCGCTTTCCGAAGAGGTGGAGGAAGCGGCGGCCTTGCTTGGAGCCACCCGGTTTCAAACGTTCCGCCGGGTGATCTTTCCCGCCGCGCTTCCGGCTTTGCTCACGGGCATTACGCTTTCTTTTGGGCGCGGGGTGGGGGAATACGGCTCCATCGTATTCATCTCGGGCAATCTGCCTTTCAAAACAGAAATCACGCCGCTGCTCATCGTGGGCAAACTTGAACAATACGACTACCAGGGAGCGGCGGGGATCGGGCTGGTGATGCTCCTGGCGTCGTTCGGCATCCTGGGTCTCGTGAACGCGGTGCAATGGTGGAGCGCCCGGCGGATGAACATTACGCATTAATTTTTATGGCTGGAGCAATTCAAGACTTAACCACAGCACGACAGTCCGCCCGCCCTCGCCGCGCGACGGAAGAGGGGCCGCTGGCGCGCTGGACGCTCATTCTGCTGAGCGTGGGATTTTTTAGTGCCTTTTTGCTGCTGCCGCTCGTGGCCGTGTTTGCGGAAGGGCTGCGGCGCGGGGCCGCGCTTTATTTCAAGACGTTTACCGATCCCATGGTGCTTAGCGCCATCAAGCTCACGCTGCTCACGGCGGCCATCGCCGTTCCCGCCAACACGCTTTTTGGAGTGGCGGCGGCTTGGGCGATTACGCGATTTGAATTTCGCGGAAAGCAATTCCTCTCGACCCTCATTGATTTGCCGCTCTGGGTTTCGCCGGTCATTGCCGGGCTGCTCTACGTGCTCCTCTTCGGCTCGCAAGGGGTGCTCGGGCCGTGGCTGCAAGCGCACCATTGGAGGATTATTTACGCGACGCCGGGGATCGTGATCGCCACCGTCTTTGTCACCTTTCCGTTTGTCGCGCGCGGGTTGATTCCCCTGATGCAGGCGCAGGGAGTGGCCGAAGAAGAAGCGGCGCTTACGCTCGGCGCACGCGGTTGGCAGGTGTTCCAGCGCGTGACGTTGCCGAAAATCAAATGGGGGCTGCTCTATGGCGTCATTCTGGCCAACGCCCGCGCAATGGGGGAGTTCGGCGCGGTATCCGTCGTATCTGGCCATATCAGCGGGCTCACGAACACGGTGCCGCTCCAGATCGAGATCCTTTATAACGAATATGCATTTGCGGCGGCGTTTGCGCTGGCTTCGCTGCTTTCGCTGCTGGCGCTGGTGACATTGGGCGTGAAGAGCTACGTCGAATGGCGCGCCCGGCAACAATCTGAACAATCCCAAATATCTCCTTTATGAGCATTCGCGTTGAAGCATTGAGCAAAAAATTCGGGGACCATGCCGCTGTGCAAAACGCCTCGATTGAGGTCGCAACCGGAAAGCTCGTCGCCCTCCTCGGCCCGAGCGGCTCCGGGAAAACAACGCTCCTGCGCCTGATTGCGGGCCTGGAGTTTCCGGATGCCGGCCAGGTCTTTTTCCACGGGGAGGAGGTGACGCATAAGAACGCGTATGAGCGGCGGGCCGGGTTTGTGTTCCAACATTACGCGCTGTTCCAGCATTTAAGCGTATTCGACAACATCGCTTTCGGATTGGAAGTGCGCCCGCGCTCGACGCGTCCCCCCAAAGAAGAAATCCGCGAGCGGGTGCATTGCCTGCTCAAGCTGGTGCAACTTGAGGCATTTGCAAACCGGTTCCCGTCGCAACTCTCGGGCGGACAACGGCAACGCGTGGCGCTTGCCCGGGCTCTGGCCATTGAACCGCGTGTGCTGTTGCTGGACGAGCCGTTTGGGGCGCTCGATGCGAAAGTGCGCAAGGAACTCCGTGCCTGGCTCCGCCGCTTTCATGACGAGACCCACATCACCAGTCTCTTTGTGACCCACGACCAGGAAGAGGCCTTCGAGGTGGCGGATGAAGTGGTGATCCTCAACCACGGCCACATCCAGCAAATTGGGGCTCCGAGCTTTATCCAGCGCGAACCGGCCAACGCTTTTGTGCACGACTTTCTTGGGCTGGATTTCCAGATTTAAGAACGGGCACGGTTCTTTAGGCCAAAAAAAGAGCGCATTTTTACAGCAACAGCTTGTTGCATCGCGTTCGCATCTCGTAAGATTGCCGGATGCTTTTTCCCCGTTTTTCTTTTTGGCTTTTGGCGCTGGCCGTGATGGCGCTTTTCTCCGCCTGCTCGGGACCGGCTGCCTACCATTACAGTTATGTACCGGGCAAAACCGCCGTGGTGCAGCGCGGGCGAGCGGTGGCTCCCGCATCGGCTCCGGCTCATGTGAAGGCGGCCATCGAGGCAGGCAACCAGATCGCTGGACTCCCTTATCGGCGCGGTGGCGGCCATGCCCGGTTGCGCGACTCGGCCTACGATTGCTCCGGGGCAACCTCCTTTGTGCTCCGCGAAGCTGGTCTGCTTGAGGCTCCCATCCCCTCCACCGGTTTCCGCCGGTATGGGCAGGGAGGCAAGGGCGACTGGATCAGCGTTTACGCCCGCAAGGGGCACGTCTTCCTGGTGGTCGCCGGGCTGCGGTTTGATACCGGCTACGGCAGCGGCGCAAAGGGACCGCAATGGACCACCTTGAGCCGCCCGGTAAATGGGTGCGTGGTGCGGCATCCTGTGGGATTGTAACCCAGCGCCATGAGCCTGCTCACCAGTGATTATGATTTCATGCTGCCGGAAGGGCGGATCGCCCGCTTTCCGCTGGAGCGCCGCGAGGATTCGCGGATGCTGGTGTTGCACCGGGCGCAACGGCGGATCGAGCATCGGCTTTTTCGCGATTTCCCGGACTATTTGCGCGAGGGAGATTTAGTCATTTTAAATAACACGAAGGTCATTCCCGCGCGGGTCTTTTCCGACGACGGGAAAATCGAGATGCTCTTTTTGGAAGCCGCCGGGGAGAATACCTGGAAATGCATGGTGAAGCCGGGCCGCCGGATGCGCCTGGGACGCTCGGTCACGGTAGGCGGAGTGGAGGGAAACGTGATCGAGGTATTGGAAACCGGCGAGCGGCTGGTGCGATTTTGCGCTCCCGTGGACCTCAACGCGGTGGGGCATCTTCCGTTGCCGCCGTATTTCGAGCGGGAATGCGAGCCGGGCGACGAGGAGCGTTACCAGACGGTCTATGCCAAAGCACCGGGAGCGGTGGCCGCGCCGACCGCCGGGCTGCATTTCACGCCGGAGATTTTGGCACGCACGCCGCACGCCTTTGTGACGCTGCATGTCGGCGCGGGAACTTTCAAGCCGGTGCAGGCGGAGCGGATCACCGATCACGTCATGCATTGCGAGCGCTATTCCATCCCGGCAGAAACAGCTTCGGCATTGGCCTCGGCGCGCCGCGTGGTGGCGGTGGGGACGACGAGTTTGCGCGTATTGGAAGCGCGCGCCAGGGATGCGGGAAGCGTGACGGCAGGCGAGGGGAGCACGGATATTTTCATTTATCCCGGATATACGTTCCAATGCGTCGGCGCGCTGTTGACGAATTTCCATCTGCCCAAATCGACACTCCTGATGCTGGTCTCGGCGTTTGCAGGCCGGGAGTTCGTTATGGAGGCGTATGCGGAGGCGATCCGCGAGGGGTACCGGTTCTACAGCTACGGCGATTGCATGCTGGTGGTGTAGTGAGTGTTCACGAATTGAAGGAGAAGAAAATCTGGAACTCAGGAACTCAAGAAGATTCTATTTCCTTGTATGAGTCGGATTGTCATCTCCGCTGAGACGTGAGAGGTGAGTTGCGGTGCCGGTGGCCACCGGCACCGCAAAGAGTGCGAGAGTGTCTGTTTTTTCCTAGGCCCGCCCGTTTGGACGAGGCCGTAACTCAG
>JAPLTE010000043.1 GCA_026398235.1 Verrucomicrobiota bacterium | reverse complement strand
GAACCAGGATGCGCGGCCCGAGGCTTACCGGGAAATGGAGACGACCTTCCGCCCCTCCCACGCAGATTTCACCACTCAGGCCAAATTTGGCATTCGCAACTGGCAGGGTGGGGGACGCGCTTCGGCCCGTGAAACGATCGGGCGGGTCGCTGCCGGAGCGATCGCTAAAAAGGTTCTCGCGACGCTTGCGCCGGGTCTGGAAATCGTCGCCTATGTAAAAGCGATCCACGAGATCGAAGCTGCCGTGGATCCTGCCACAGTGACTTCCGGGCAGGTGGAGAGCAATATCGTCCGCTGTCCGGATGCCGAAGCGGTGCCGCGCATGATCGAGCTGATTAAAAAGCTGCGTTCGGAAGGCGATTCCGCGGGCGGGGTCGTGGAGTGCGTTGTGCGCGGCGTGCCCGTGGGCTTGGGCGAGCCGGTGATGGACAAACTTGAAGCTGACCTCGCCAAGGCGATGCTGAGCTTGCCCGCCACCAAGGGGTTTGAAATCGGCTCCGGTTTTGCGGGAACGCGGATGACCGGCAGCCAGCATAACGATCCGTTTGTCTTGCGCGAAGGGCGGGTGCGTACCACCACGAATCATTCTGGCGGAATCCAAGGCGGGATCAGCAACGGCGAAAACATTTTCTTCCGCGTGGCATTCAAACCGACCCCCACGATTACCCGTGCGCAGCCAACAGTGACCGTTTCCGGTGAGGAAACTGAGCTTGCCGCGCGGGGCCGCCACGACCCCTGCGTGCTGCCACGAGCCATCCCCATTGTCGAAGCAATGGTGGCCCTTGTATTGTGCGATCATGCCTTGCGCCAACGCGGGCAATGCGGGAGAATTTAACTCCTCTTTATGGATCGCGGCCTAAGCATCTTTTTGGGTTTTGCGGCGCTGGTTATTGGCTACCAAGCGATTAAAGGGTGGCGGCTCGGGTTTGTCCGGCAGATTGTCCGGTTTGGCGCGCTGGCGGCGGCCTACGCCACGGCGCTGTTTGCAAGCGGGTTTGCCGTTCCGTTCCTGAAGCCGTTGGGGTATCCCGATCCCGTCCTGTACTGCATCGGCGGGTTCGGTATCGGTTTGCTGGCTTATCTTGCGGTTTCGTTCCTGGGGGGCGTTCTTTTCAAACGCACCGCCCACCAGAATATGGGGCTCGTCTGGTTTTTCTATGGGGTCACTGGCGCTTTGATGGGGATTGCGTTTGGGCTGGTCGTGGTGCTTGTGGTTGCAGATGCCGTCCGGTTTTTAGGCGGAATCGCGGAAGCCCGAACGGCTCTCAAACCCCCGGTTGCCAAACAGGGCCGCGCGGCCACTACTGGTGCCAAAAAAGCGAAGCCGGAGAACCCGATTCCCGATCTGCTGGTCGAGGTCAAAAAGGGGATGGAAGGCAACCTGATCGGCGAAGTTTTGCAAACGGTGGATCCGGTTCCGAAGAAATTCTATGGGATCGCCGGGAAGCTGGGCCGCGCCGTGTCCAGTCCGGAAGCGGCGGGTCGCTTTTTTTCGTATCCCGGAGCGATGGATTTGGCCGCGCAACCTGAAATCCAAGCGTTGCGCAACGATCCCGAGATCGTTCGCGCGCTGCGGGATGGGCAGTATATGGCGCTGCTCAAAAATCCGAAGATCCTCAAGGCGGCCAACTCCCCGGAAACGGCGGCGTTGCTCAAGAAGTTCGACCTGGAGAAAGCGCTCGACTACGCGCTCAAGAAATAAGCCGAACGGGATGGAATGTCTCGCGCAAAGGAGGTAAGCAGCCAAGACCCTTTGCATTACGGGTATTACGGGTAGAGCAAAAACGGTTTGCGCTCGCTGACGAACCGCACGTTATACGCGGACCACCCGGAGACGATTTTGGAAGGCGACACGCCCCGTTCAATGTCTCGGCGGATGGAATCGCTGCCGTAACATTTGTAAAAAATATCGTATTTGCTGGCCGAACCGGTGAAGAGGCTGCGCGGGGCGGCTTTTTGCGCTGCGGCAAGGATGTAAACGCCAAGCGCGCACAAGTCGGCCTGAGCGTCCGGGTCGATGCGGATGCGGGCTCCCTGAAAACCGTTGCGGGAATATTCCTTAAAGCTGATGCCGCGCAGGTTGAGCGAGCGCATATAGGCGGTAAATTTCTCGGCGTCGGTCCATTTGCTGGCCGCGATTTGGAATGGCTCGGGGCCGCCGCAGCCGGTTTCGATCCCTTCCACTTCCCCAGCCAAACCGGTGGCGACGTAATAGAACGGGGAGGTTGCGTGGGGAATGTTGGGCGAGGTGGCAATCCAGTGAAGCCCGGTCTGGTTCCACGTCATGCCGCGCTGCCAGTTGTGCATTTTGACGACAGTGAGGTTGCACTTGGGCTGCACCCACCCTTTGGAGTTGGCCATTTGCGCCAGTTCGCCGCTGGTCATTCCGTGGACATACGGAACGGGGAGTTGGCCGACAAAAGAGATCCATTGCGGTTCCATGGGCGGGCCTTCCACGCGGAGCCCGCCGAGCGGGTTGGGCCGGTCGAGCACGACAAAAGGAATGCCCACTTCGCCCGCGGCTTCCATGCATTTGGCCATGGTGGAAATATAGGTGTAGGAACGGCTCCCGATGTCCTGCATATCATAGACGAGCACGTCCAGGCCTTTGAGCATGGCGGCGGTCGGTTTGCGGGTGGGACCGTAGAGGGAGTAGACCGGGAGGCCGGTGAGTTTGTCTTTGCGCGAGGCGACATATTTGCCCGCGCCCACCACTCCATCCAGGCCGTGCTCCGGCGCGAACAAGGCCACGAGGCGAACCCCTTTGGCGGCGGCCAGAATTTTGCGCGTTTTGACGCCGTTGGAATCGATGCCGGTGTGATTGGTTACGAGCCCGACGCGTTTGCCTTGCAGGATCGAAAACTGGTGTTGCTTGAGGACATCAATGCCCAATTCCACCTGCGCCCCGGCCGGCGCGAGAAGCGCGAAAAAAAGGAGCAGGGCGAGCAGGGGCGTTGCCAAAGAGCGGCCTCGCCCGGCGGCCAGGGTCCCACCCGAAGAACCCACCGGAAAGTCAGCCATTCCCAAGTGCAACTTGGGAACGAGGCAGGATCCGGCCACAAAAACAGGGAAAAGCGGACGGATTTTCGTTTGATTCAAATGCATAAAAAACTAGGGTCGATGCTATGGAGCGTTCACCACTCGGTCAACTGTTGCTCTCGGGCGTTCCCGGCCCGGAGCTGGATTCTCAAAGTGCGGCGACCTTTCGAACGGTTCAGCCGGGCGGTTTCATTTTGTTTGGCCGCAACATTAAAACAGCTTTGCAATTGCGCAAGTTGATCGACGACCTGCGCGATCTTTCGCCGGTCGAGCCGATCATCACCATTGACCAGGAGGGCGGGCGCGTTTCGCGGTTGCGGGAGATCGGGAGCGAACCGCCCAATGCGCAGCAGTTGCGCGACAAAGGCGACCCCGAACTCATCCTGCGCCACGGCCATAGCACCGGGCGATTGCTGCGGCTCTTCGGGTTCAATCTCGACCTCTGTCCCGTGCTCGATATTTCCTTTGATGACGATGCGGATAACTCGCTGCGGGGCCGCTGCTACGGGAAAACCGTCGGGCAGGTGATCGCGCTGGCGGGGGCGTTCAACGACGGCTTGCGGGCGGAAGGGGTCGCCAGTTGCGGCAAACATTTTCCCGGCTATTCGCGCGCCCAGATCGACGCCCACCACGAGCTCCCCGAAATCGGACTCACGCGGGCGGAGATGGAGGCGCAAGAGCTTGCCGTCTTCCGTCATTTTGCAGACAAGATTGACTCGATGATGATCGGCCATGCGTATTATCCCGCGCTGGACGCTTCGGGCACGCCCACCTCGCTCTCGCGCGCCGTGGTGACGGGTTTGCTGCGCCAGGAGTTGGGCTTCGGCGGGCTCATCATGACCGACGACCTCGACATGGGGGCGATCCTCAATCACTACGGGCTGGAGGAGACGATCCGGCTGGCGATCACGGCTGGCAATGACCTGGCGATGATCTGCCACCGCATCCCCAACGTGCAGGACGCATGGAAAACACTCGAACGGCTGCCCGCGGGGGAATTGGACCGGGCGCTGGAGAACGTGCACGAGTTCAAGACGAAAATGGCTCCGCCGGATGTGTTCAGCGAAGAGGAATTCCAGCGGCGCGACGCGGAAGTGTGGCAATTGCGCGTGGATACGCTGGGCGAGGCTCAGGCGAGGGAACGCAGCCCGGAAAACGGGAAGCGTTCGCCCGTGGAGACGTACTAAAACTGCTTGCGCCCAGATATGAGGGCTGAGGGAAAAAAGGGGCCATGGTGCTTGTCATCCCGAGCGCAGCGAGCGACCCCGCAAGCTATTCCCAGTCGTCGACTAAAATGGCCTGCATTGCATGGTTTGAGAGATCCCTCGCTCTGCTCGGGATGACATGTGTTGGTTTCTTTTCAAAGCCCGGGGCTTTGTTGCATGAGCCCGCCGTCCACGAAAAGGGTGGTGGCGGTGATGTAATCGGCCTCGTCGCTCGCGAGGAAAGCGACCGTTCTGGCGATCGATTCCGGGGTGCCCACCCGGCCGAGCGGAATGGCTGCATTGAGCTTTTTGAGGGCTTGAGGGTCTTCCAAGGTTGCTTCATTGATGGGCGTGGCAACTGCGCCCGGTCCGACGCCGACCACGCGAATGTGGTGCGGCCCCAACTCCACTCCCGCCGTGCGGGTGAGCATGCGCATGCCGCCTTTGGAGAGGCAATAGGCACTGTTTCCCGGCATCGGCCAATCTTCATGCACCGAGGAGATATTGACAATGCAGCCGCCGCCGCCCTGCAGGATCATTTGCCGGGCGGCAAGCTGCGTGCCGAAGAAGGCGCTCTTGAGGTTGATTGCGAGCACGCTTTCATACTGCTGTTCGGTGGTGTCGAGAACGGAGGTGCGCGTCTCGACCCCGGCGTTGTTGACCATGAGGTCGATGCGTCCGAACTCTTTGACGGCGCTGTCCACGAGCATTTGCAGATCGGCGAGCTTGCTGACATCCGCCCGGATGCCGATGGCGCAATCGCCCAGAGCCGCGACCTGTTTTTCCAGCGCTTCCGTGGCTTCGGGGCGGCTGCGGTAATCGATCACAATATTGGCTCCCTGCCGGGCCAATTCCAAAACAATCGCGGCACCGATGCCGCTGTTTCCCCCGGTCACAATGGCTACCTTTCCTTTGAGTTTCATGCGGGTCCCTCCTCGATTTGTTTGCACGAGCGGCGTGGCTGAATGAGCTTGGCGGCGAGGCCGGTCCAGCCGGTTTGATGCGAGGCCCCCAGGCCCCTGCCGTTGTCGCCGTGGAAATATTCGTGAAACCAGATGTAATCGCGAAAGTGCGGGTCGGTCTGCATCTTTTCGCAAGTGTGAAAAACGGGGCGGCGGCCGTTTGCGTCCCGCAGAAAAAGCCGGTTCAGCCGCCGCGTCAGCTCATCGGCGACATCGTTGATCGTGATGAAATGGCCGGAACCGGTGGGGCACTCGATTTTGAAATCGTCGCCGTAGTAGTGGTGGAATTTTTGCAGCGATTCGATGATCAAATAATTCACCGGGAACCAGATGGGCCCGCGCCAGTTGGAGTTGCCGCCGAACATGCCGGAATCGGATTCCGCCGGGAGATAGGAGACTTTGATTTTACAGCCGTCGAGATGCAGTTCGTAGGGATGCTCTTTGTAAATCCGGGAGAGGGCGCGCACGCCGTAGTCGGAGAGGAATTCTGTTTCATCCAGCAGCCGCCGCAGCAGGCATTTCATGCGATGGCCGCGCAGGAGCGAGAGCAGGCGGCGCTCGCCCAAACCCGGCTCGTACCAACGCGAAACCAGTTGCGCCAGGTCGGGCCGGTTCTTGAGCAGCCATTCCAGACGGCGGTTGAAGCCGGGAAATTTCGCCAGCAGCGAGGGCTCAAGCGTTTCGACCGCGAAGAGGGGAATGAGCCCCACCATTGAGCGCAGCCGCATCGGCAGCTTGCGGCCGTCGGGAAGGACCAGGACATCGTAAAAAAAAGAATCTTCCTCGTCCCAGAGGCCGAGGCCCGAGTTGGAGATGTTCGTCATCGCCTTGGCGATAAAAAGGAAATGCTCGAAGAACTTGGTGGCCATGTCTTCATACACCAAGTCGCGCTGGGCCAGTTCCAAGGCGATGCGCAGCAGGTTCAGGCAGTACATCGCCATCCAGGCGGTTCCGTCAGCCTGGTTGATGAAACCGCCGGTGGGCAGCGCCTGGCTGCGGTTGAAGATGCCGATATTATCCAATCCTAAAAAACCGCCTTGGAAAATATTGAGGCCCGACGGGTCCTTGCGGTTCACCCACCAGGTGAAATTGAGCAGCATCTTGTGGAAGACCCGCTCCAGAAAATCGAGATCGCCCGCGTCGCCGCGTTGTTTGCGGTCAATCTGGAAAACGCGCCAGGCGGCCCAGGCCTGCACCGGCGGGTTCACATCGCCGAAATTCCATTCGTAGGCTGGCAGTTGGCCGTTGGGGTGCAGATACCAGACGCGGTTGAGGAGAATGAGTTGGTTTTTGGCAAACTCGGCGTCGATCAAGGCCAGGGAGATGCAGTGGAAGGCCAGATCCCAGGCGGCATACCAAGGGTATTCCCAGGTGTCCGGCATGGAGAGGATATCGGCGTTGTTGAGGTGGCGCCATTCCCAGTTGCGGCCTTGCAGCCGTTCGGGAGGCGGGGGCGGCTGGGCGGGATCGCCATCCAGCCATTTCTCCACGTCGTAATGGTAGAACTGCTTGTTCCAGATCATTCCCGCGAACGCCTGCCGTTGCACGTTTCGGGCATCCGGGTCTGCAATTTGAGCTTGAAGGTCGGCATAGAAGGCGTCGGCCTCCTGGCGGCGCTGCACGACGATTTCCTCAAACTTCTCGAAGGGAACGGCTTCGGGTTCGGCGCTCAAACGCAGGCGAAGGGTGGCCTCGCCGTGTGCGGGAAGGGTCAGAGCGTAATGAGCCGCCGCTTTCGTGCCGACCTGAGCGGGATTGATGGCGTTGGTGTTTTTTCCCACGAGGTATTCATGGAACCCATCCTTGTAGTAGGCGGGTGCTTGAGCCGGTTGGTTCCAGAGTCGGGGGGCATTGGAATCGTTCTCGCAAAAAAGCCATGCGGGTGCGCCTTCGGCATGGAGGGTGTAGCGCCCGAGGGTGGAATGGGCTATTCCCACTCCGCCGGGAACAGCGTGGAGTTGCGGCTTGGGGCACGCCGGGTCCCACGCCCAGGTGTTACGGAACCAGACTTGCGGCAGAACATGGAGTTGCCCCTCGTCGGGGCCGCGATTGCAGACGGTGATCTGGATGAGGAGATCATCGACGCCCGCTTTGGCGTATTCCACAAAAACATCGTAATACCGGTCGTCGTCAAAGATACCGGTATCCATCAGCTCAAATTCCCTCCGGTCCCGCCCCCGGCTTTGGTTTTCCCGTACGAGCCACTCGTAGGGGAACTCCCGCTGCGGGTATTTGTAGAGCATTTTCAGGTAGGAATGCGTCGGGGTGGCATCCAGGTAGTAATAAATTTCCTTCACATCCTCGCCATGGTTGCCCTGCGGGTTGCTTAGGCCGAAGAGGCGTTCTTTGAGGATCGGGTCGCGGCCATTCCAAAGCACCAGCGAGAGGCACAAGCGTTGGAGTTGATCGCTTACCCCCGCAATCCCGTCCTCGCACCAGCGAAAAGCCCGGCTGCGGGCGTTCTCGTGGGGGATGTAATTCCAGGCATCCCCGTTGGCGCTGTAATCCTCCCGGACAGTCCCCCACTCGCGTTCGCTGAGGTAAGGGCCCCAGCGCCGCCAATTTTGCGAGTGAAGACGCTGGGCGTTTAATCGCTCTTGCTCTTCATTCATCGTAAAAAGAATCGTCTTGCGGACCGTTTGGGAATGTTTCTTGCTTAACTCTCTGGAGAGTCGTCTCTTGCAAAAGCATTCGTTCCTAGCTAGAAAACAATACAGCCAAAGGGTTTAAAGCCTCATGCCCTCCTCCCAATACGCACCCTTCAAGAACGGGCGAGATCCGTTGCCCCCCTCCGGTATGACTCCCAAAGGACTCGGGATACCCGGGGCAGGATATGCCGTTCGGCGGATTGTCCTGTCTTACATGGCCATCTCTGGAGCGTGGATCTTTTTCACCAATTTGTTGATTTCCTCCTTGTTCACCTCCGTGGATGCGATGGAGAAATGGTCGATTCTCAAGGGGTTCTTCTTTGTGGTCGCGTCGGGGGCGCTCCTGTACGCTTTGATCGCCCGGATGGTGGAGCAGTTGAAGCTGGTGAGCGAATCGCTCCGCAAAAGCGAGGAGCACCTGCGCTTGTTGGTGAACCATCTGCGGGCGGGCGTCGTCGTCCATGCTCCCGATGGGCGGATTATTCTCGCAAATTCCGAGGCTTCCCGGTTGCTGGGATTGTCCCCGGAGCAAATGCGGGGCAAAGAGGCGACCGATCCCGTCTGGTGCTTCATTGACGAAGGGGGAAAACCGATTCCTGTGGAAGAGTATCCGGTGGCCCGGGTGATCGCCACCAAACGTCCCATTGGGGAATTCGTTTTGGGAATTCAACCTGCGAAAACCTGGGTCCTGGTCAACGCCTATCCGGAGTTGGATTCCAGCGGCGGTTTGTCCCAGGTGGTGGTGATCTTCGTCAACATTACCGAGCACAAGGTGGCACTTGAGGCGCTTCGGGAAAACGAGGAAAAATTTCGGACTCTTTTCGCCGCCTCCCGCGACGCGATCGTACTGATGGATGGGGACGGATATCTGGATTGCAACCAGGCGGCTCTCGAAATGTTTGGTTGCGCAACCAAAGCGGAGTTCTGCACCCGCAAATTGGGCGAACTCTTCGCGCCCATGCAGCCGGATGGGAAAGATTCGACTCTGGGGGCTCAATGGATGATTGACGCGACCACCGAGGGCGGGAACAGGATTTTTGAATGGGTTTTGCAGCGCTTTGATGGAACCCATTTTGCAGGGGAGGTCTCCCTGAGCCCCATTGAACTCAAGGGACGGCTTGTGTTCCAGGCGGTGGTCCGGGATATTTCGTGGCGCAAGGAGGCCGAAAAGCAACTCCGGCAGCTTTCCCGCGCCGTGGAACAGAGCCCTAGCTCGGTGGTCATTACCGACACGGAGGGGAAAATCCAATACGTCAACCCGAAGTTTACGGCAGTTACCGGCTACACGTTGGAAGAAGCCCTCGGGGAAAATCCCCGCATTCTCAATTCCGGCGAGATGCCCAAGAAGGAATATGAAAAGTTGTGGCAAACGATTATCTCGGGTCGGGAATGGCGCGGAGAGTTCCACAACAAGAAGAAGAACGGAGAGTTTTTTTGGGAGTTCGCCTCGATTTGCCCGATCACTGACGAAAGCGGCGCAATCACGCACTTTCTCGCGGTCAAAGAAGACATCACCGAACGCAAGCGGGCAGAGGAGGCGTTGTGGAAATCCGAGGAGAAATTCGTCAAGGCCTTCAATACAGCGCCCGCTGCCGTGGCGATTATCACCCGAAAAGAAGGGCGCTACCTGGAGGTGAACGAAGCGTTTATTGAAATATCGGGATACACCAGGGAGGAAGCCATTGGACGCACTACGGCGGAATTAGGTTTTTTTGAAAACCCGGGGGATTTGGATCGCATGGTCGGGGTGCTGGACGCCCAGGGAAACCTGCGCAATGAAGAGTGTCAGTATCGCACCAAAGCTGGCGAAGCGCGGGTGGGGCTTCTTTCGGCGGAATGCATCGATGTGGAAGACGAGCCGTGCATCATCTACATCAGCCTGGATATCACCGAACGCAAACAGATGGAGGAGAAATTCCTGCGCGTTCAACGGATGGAAAGCATCGGCGCACTGGCGGGGGGGATGGCGCACGATCTCAACAACATCCTCGCGCCGATTATGATGTCGGCCTCCATGCTCAATGAAAAAGGGATTTCCCCGGAGGTCCGGCGGCAACTGATCACGGGGATCGAAGAGGCTGCGCAACGGGGTTCCAGCATCGTGGGCCAGGTGCTCACCTTTGCCCGGGGAGTCAAAGGCGAGCACGCCATCCTGGATTCGCGAGTGCTCGCCGAGCAAATCGGCCGGATCGTGAAAGAGACGTTCCCGAAATCGGTCCTCTTTTCGCTTTCTGTACAGAAAAACCTCTGGAACGTCACGGGCGACTCGACCCAGTTGCACCAAGTTCTGCTCAATCTTTGCGTGAACGCCCGCGATGCGATGCCCGAGGGGGGGACCCTCGATCTGGGCGTGGAAAATATCGAGGTGGACAGCACCCGGCTGTTTTGTGCGGTTCAAGGTGGCGGATTCCGGTCACGGCATTCCCAAACAAAATGTGGATCGCATTTTCGAGCCGTTCTTTACCACCAAAGAGCAGGGGAAGGGGACGGGATTGGGGCTCTCCACGGTGATCGGGATCGTGCGGAGCCATGGCGGATTTTTGAAGGTGGAAACCGAGCAGGGCAAAGGCTCCGCCTTCCATGTGTTTCTCCCGGCAACCACCGATGGGGCGCATCAAGCGCGGCGCACCGAACCGCTCTCGGTTTCCCGCGGCCATGGCGAAACCATTCTCGTTGTGGACGACGAACCGGAGATCGTGAAGGTGATCGAAACGGTCCTGCGGCAAAACGGCTGGAATGTGGTGACTGCGAGCGACGGCCTGGAGGGAGTCGCCACCTTTTTGCACCATTCCGGCGAAATCCGGGCGGTGATCACGGACATGGTGATGCCCAATCTGGATGGCATCGGCTTGATCCGTTCCATCCGGAAATTGGCTCCCGATTTGACCATCCTGGTTTCCAGCGGCTATAGTAATGAGCAAAGCCGGGAGGCATTGCGCGAGATGCGGGTGGACGGGTTTCTCCAAAAACCGTTCAGCGCCCGGCAGATCATCGCCCAAATGGCCCTCCTGCTTTACGGGGATGAGCCTTAGGCAAAAGAAAGAGCCGCAAACAATTCCCGGTTTGTTTGTGATTGCCTTGCTCATTTTCCGGCGAAAGCGGAGGATGAAAAACCCATGAATGATTCGGCCCTCTCACGCTTTCTTGCCCGTCTCCAATCCAGCTTTGAGGACGAGACGTTCGTCAAGTTGACGCTGGGCCACCCTGCGGCGGCGAGTCCGCTGCGCAAACTGCTCTTGCGGCCGGTGACGGTGCGGGGGGAACGGCGTTGTTGCGTGGTGAGCCGGTTTTTGACGCGCGATGAGACCAAGAACCCGACGTTTTCGGAAGCGTTCACGCTGGTGGAGGCCCGGCTGGGATCGGAATTCCAAAGCGCACACCTTTTTACGCAAACCGAGGATGTGCAGCTCGAAATCGGGGCAAAGAGCCGCTTGCGGATCGTCCCCGCCGCGCGGGAGCCCGCGCCGCTCGGACACGATCGCGAGCGCGTCCGGTGGGTCGATGTGCAGGCGCGCTACCTCAAGGAACTGGAAGTCACCGACACACGGGGCAAAGTGCGCGAGCGGATGGGGGCGAAATTCCGCCAGATCGAGCGGTTTGTGGATCTGCTCGCCTCCGCTTACCGCGAAAGCCGCCTTTTCGGCTCCGGAAAGCCGCTCACGCTTTGCGACATGGGCTCGGGGAAGGGATATCTCACGATGGCCGCCTACGATTATTTCCAGCGGGTGGAGAAGGCCCCCATCCATGGGACGGGCGTGGAGGAACGCGCCGATTTGGCCACCCTTTGCAACCGCGTGGCGCAACAATGCGGTTTTGATCAGTTGCAATTCGTGTGCAGCCCGATTGCGAAATATTCCCTTCCGCCGCTGGATATTTTGGTGGCGCTTCATGCCTGCAACACCGCCACAGATGACGCGCTCTTTGCGGGGATTCGCGCCGGGGCACAGATCCTCCTGGCCGCGCCGTGTTGCCACAAGGAGGCCAGGCCTCAACTGGACCGTGTGCAAGCCGCCGGGCCGCTGGCCGACCTTCTGCGCCACGGGCTCTTTGCCGAACGCCAGTCCGAAATGGCTACCGACGCCTTGCGCGCGCTGCTGCTCGAACGCGAGGGGTATAAGGTGCGCATCACCGAGTTTGTGGCTGCGGAGCACACGGCCAAAAATGTGATGCTCATCGCGACCAAACGCGGCGAGCCGCTTGCAGCGGAGGCCGTGGCCGACCTCGACGCGAGGATCGCGCATTTGAAGACTTTTTATGGAATCCAACACCAACGCCTCGAACAGCTTCTTGTGGACGGACGTGAACTGGAACGCACTCCGGCGGTTGCGGGAGCGGTTTCTCGCGTTTGAGCAGCGCTCCGGCGCGGAGGCGGATCGCACCGATTATTGGCGCAGCCACAGCGAACTGGCCAGCTACGACTTCACCTTTGGAGAGCGGATCGGCTGGAAGTGGGACACGGTTTTGGACGAGCTGAAATTGCGCGGCTGGACACCTCCGGAAGGCGCGGTTCTGGACTGGGGTTGCGGCACGGGAGTCGCCGGACGCCGGGTGGCGCAAGCCTGGCCGCAGCAACGGCTGCTTCTCTCCGACCGCTCCCACCCGGCGCAGAATTTTGCCGCCGCACGCGCCCGGGCCGCATTTCCCGGGCTCACGGTCCAGTTTGCGGCGGCGGATTGCGCCCCCGAGTTGTTGGTGTTGAGCCATGTCATCAATGAACTGACCCCTGAAGCTTTGGAACGTCTGCTGGGGCTTGCCTCAAAGGCTCAGGCGGTGCTTTGGGTGGAACCCGGCACGCACGAATCGAGCCGCAAACTCATCGCCGTTCGGGAACGGCTTTTGGCGCGTTTCCGCGGGATCGCCCCTTGCCCGCACGCGGCGGCTTGCGGGATGTTGGCCCCCGGCAACGAGCGGCATTGGTGCCATCATTTTGCCCGCGTGCCGGGCTATGTGCATACGGATCCCGGCTGGGGGCGCTTTGCCCAGACGCTGGAGATCGATTTATCGAGCGTGCCGTTCAGCTTTCTCGTGCTCGACCGCCGGCCTGCCCTGGCGGCCCCGTGCAGCCGCGAAGCCCGCGTGATCGGCGTGCCGCGGCATTACAAAGGGTACGCCAAAGTGCTCAGTTGCCAGGCGGACGGAGTGAAGGAACTCGTGCTGCAAAAGCGGGATGCGCCGGAGTTGCTCAAAGCAATGAAGAAAGCCCCCGGCTCGCTCTATCAATGGGAGCGGGAAGGGGAGAAGATCCGGGGCGGCGAGCGGATTTTTTAGGGATGCTGGAGAGTTTCGCGCAAAGGGCGCAAAGATCACAAAAAAGAAGCTCTCATATAAAAGGAGATCACTGGGCAACTCCGAATAACCCTTCGGGTTCCTTGGCGCTCAGGGAATGAATTTCCGAGCACAGGTGGATCGTGCGCTCCGCGCGCGATTCCGGGGGTGAGCGTCGCCAAACAAAATCGGCTCGCTGCGCTCGATCTGCTTTGGCAAATCGCCCGCGGAGCGGCCGATCCACCACGCCCCGCAGAAAGGCTGGGGATTCGGAAATTTTTTTCGCGAGAGCTCGCTTTGGAGCCAGCAGTCATGCCCTACCGCTCCTCGATCGGGATGAATTTCAGCCCCGGGGCTGGCCCGACGTATTCGCTCAACGGGCGGTAGAGGCGGTTGTCGGCGAGTTGCTCCAGCACGTGGCCGGTCCACCCGGCACAACGCGCGATGGCGAAGATCGGGGTGAAGAGGTCGGTGGGGATGCCCAGGGAATGGTACACTGTGGCGCTGTAGAAATCGACGTTGGCTTCCAACCCCTTTTTTTCGCGCATCAACTGGGCGATGCGTTCGCTCATACGGATCCATTTCGGTTCGCCGATTTGGTCGGTGAGTTTGATCGCCATATCCCGCAGGAACGGGGCGCGAGGGTCGAGGACTTTGTAAACCCGGTGGCCAATGCCGAGAATCTTGCGCTTTTCCGCAAGTTGCTCTTCCACCCAGGCGTCCACTTTATCTTCCTCGCCGATCTCTTCGAGCATGTGGATGACTCCTTCATTGGCTCCGCCGTGCAGCGGTCCCTTGAGGGTGCCGATGGCCGAGGTGATGGCGCTGTACATGTCGCTCAAGGTGGCGATGGTGACGCGCGCGCTGAAAGTGGAGGCGTTCATGCCGTGGTCGGCGTGGAGCACGAAGGCGACATCGAGGGTTTTAACCGTCTCGGGCGATGCCTCTTCCCCGTTCATGAGGTACAGGAAATGGGCGGCCTCGGGCAGGTCCGTGCGAACCGGCAGCAGCGATTTGCCTTGGCGCGCCCGGTGGAAATAGGCGGCGATGACGCCGATCTTTGCCGTGATGTGGAAGGCGCGGATGCGGTTGCGGTCCACGTTGATGTCTTCCTCCAGATCCGAGTCGTACAGCCCGAGCATGGAGATGGCCGTGCGGATCACGTCCATCGGGTCGGCGTTTTTGGGCGCGCGCGTCAGGAAACGGACGACGCCCAGGGGCAATTCGCGGCGGCTGCGGAGGTTGTGGCAAAGATCGGAAAGTTCCCGTTTATTGGGGAGATGCCCGTGCCACAGGAGATGGATGACCTCCTCATAGCTGGCTTTTCCGGCCAGTTCGCTGATGTCGTAGCCCGTGTAAATGAGCTTTCCTTCCAGACCTTGAACGTCGCTCAAGCGGGTGCTGTTGGCAACGATCCCTTCTAATCCTTTCGCTGTAACGGGCATAATATACTATGGAACTGATGGTTAAAAACGGCAACTGGTGAATGAATACTGCGTCCGCAGAAATGGGGTGAGATGCTCTGCTAGCCCTTTCGTTCTTGAATGTGACGGATCAGTGTCTCGGCCATCACGGAGGGAGTCTCCGCAACGGCGATCCCTGCTTCGCGGAATGCCGCAATTTTGGCGGAGGCAGTGCCTTTGCCGCCCGAAACGATGGCTCCTGCGTGTCCCATGCGGCGTCCAGCGGGAGCGGTGGCCCCGGCGATGAACCCTGCGACCGGCTTCTTGCAATTTTCTTTGATCCAGGCAGCGGCTTCTTCTTCCGCTGTGCCGCCGATTTCGCCGATCATGATGATCGCTTCGGTTTCCGGGTCGTCGTTGAACATTTTGATGACATCCAGGTGGGAGGTGCCGTTGACCGGGTCGCCGCCGATGCCCACGCAGGTGCTCTGGCCCAGCCCAAGGGAGGTGAGTTGCCAGACGGCTTCGTAAGTGAGAGTGCCGCTGCGGGAGACGACGCCGATGTTGCCTTTATTGTGGATGTAGCCCGGTGCGATGCCGATGCGGCAGCCGCCTTGGGAATCTTTGCCTTTGCCGGGGGTGACAATGCCCGGGCAGTTTGGGCCGATGAGCCGGGTCTTGCTTCCTTTCATCGCCGCCTTCACGCGGACCATGTCCGCCACGGGGATGCCTTCGGTGATGCAGATGACCAGGTCGAGCCCGGCATCAACGGCTTCCAAAATGGAATCCGCCGCGAACGGCGGCGGGACGAAAATGGCGGAGACGGTGGTGCCGGTTTCACGCGCCGCCTGGGCGACGGTGTCGAAAATCGGAATGACGCGTTCAAAGAGTTGCCCCCCTTTGCCAGGGGTAACGCCGGAAACAATCTTCGTGCC
Organism: Verrucomicrobiota bacterium; assembly: GCA_026398235.1. GTDB lineage: Bacteria > Verrucomicrobiota > Verrucomicrobiia > Chthoniobacterales > Chthoniobacteraceae > UBA695. The sequence goes on along the minus strand of JAPLTE010000043.1, from coordinate 25,152 downwards.
GTATTCGAGGGAGAGCTGCGCGTGGCGGGAGCCGAAGCTGCCGGTGATGCCTTGGATGAGAACGCGGGTTTCGGGTGTGACAAGAATAGCCATAGGTCAAAGAGCGGTTGGGTGTCTTTTGGGGTTCATGGGCGCTTTAGGCTGCCCGGGCTTTTACGGCGGCCACGATTTTTTCCGCCCCGTCGGCCAGCGAATCGGCGCTGATCACGGCCAGACCACTGTCCTTGATGATTTTTTTGCCCAATTCCACGTTGGAGCCTTCCAGCCGCACGACCAGCGGCACCGGCAGTTCGGTTTCTTTGATCGCGGCGAGGATCCCCTCGGCGATAATGTCGCATCGCATGATGCCCCCGAAGATGTTGACCAGGATTCCTTTGACGTTCCGGTCCAGGAGAATGATTTTGAAAGCGGCCGCGACTTGTTCTTTGGTGGCGCTGCCGCCGACATCCAGGAAGTTGGCCGGTTCGCCGCCATAATGTTTGATGATGTCCATCGTGGCCATGGCGAGCCCCGCCCCGTTGACGAGGCAGGCGATGTTCCCCTCAAGCCCGATGTAGTTGAGGCAATATTTGGAGGCTTCCACCTCGCGCGGGTCTTCCTCGGTGAAATCCCGCAGGGCGACAATTTCCGGGTGCCGGTAAAGCGCGTTGTCGTCGAAGTTGAACTTGGCGTCGAGCGCGAGGACGTCTCCGGTTTTGGTGATGACCAACGGATTGACTTCCACGAGCGAGCAGTCGCAGGTGATGAACAATTTGTAGAGCGCCAGGATGAGCTTGGCGGCTTGGGCGGCCTGAGAACCGTGGAGCCCGAGCGCTGCTGCCAGTTTGCGCGCCTGGAAGGGTTGCAGGCCGAGCAGCGGGTGTGCCGGTTCGCGGAAAATTTTCTCCGGGGTCTGCGCGGCGACGGTTTCAATGTCCATGCCGCCTTGGGTGCTGGCAATCACGACCGGCGCGGAGGATGCGCGATCCAGGAGGATGGCCAGGTACAGCTCCTTGGCGATCTCCGCCGCCTCGACGACGTACACTTTGTTCACGAGGCGTCCCGCAGGGCCGGTCTGGTGGGTGACGAGCGTTTGGCCCAGCATTTTGGCGGCCATTTCGCGGATTTCCTCCGGCTTGGAGCAGGTATGGACCCCTCCCTTGAAACCGTTGGTGAAGGCGCCCTTGCCGCGCCCTCCGGCGTGGACTTGCGCTTTGATGACGATTTTTTCCGTTCCAAGCTCCTGGGCTGCGATTTCCGCTTCCCGAGGGGTGCTTGCCATTTTGCCACGTGGCGATGCGACGCCAAACTTTTCGAACAAATCCCGGGCCTGGTATTCGTGAATGTTCATGATTAAAAAATGCCGATTCAGCCGAGGATGGGGGATCCCGCTGTAAGGAACGCTTTTTGTATCGGGCTTTTTCCGGGAATGCAAGAAACCGTCTGCATTTGGATAAGAAAAATACAAAAACGGCATCAGACCCCAAGGGAATCCCTTATAGCAGGAAAGGAGTTTGAAACGATCGACTTTACAGTTTTCCCCGGCTCGCTTATTAGCCTTGGGGTAATGAACCCTTTCAAGCGCCTTTTCACCCGTGACGATAAATTTTACGACCTGCTGGAAGCCAGCGCGGAAGAAGCCAAGAACAGTGCCCAAATTCTCAGTGCTTTGATGCCGAAGTTCGGCGATGAGCGGGCGGTTCAGGAAACCTTGGAGCTGCTGGCGCAGAGCCGCCGCAAGCACAAGCGGATCAGCCAGGAAATCACCAACCAGCTTTGCCGGACGTTTGTGACTCCGCTGGAGCGGGAGGATATCGAGGCGCTTTCCAGTTCCCTTTCGCGGGTTCCCAAGACGATGGAGAAGATCGGCGAGCGGCTGCTTATTTGCCCGCTCAACAGCCACGCCGAGAGCATGAGAAAGCAGGTGACGATGCTCGAACAGGCCACCGCGACCGTCGCAGTCATGGTCAAATCGCTGCGGAAAAACCCGCATGTGGAGGAGATCGAAGACGAATACGGCCAGCTCCAAACTTTGGAAGGGGATGCGGACCGGTTCATGATTGCGCTGCTTCGCGAGCTCTTCGAGGGCTCGGCGGAAGCGAAGGATGTCGTGTTCCTCAAGGATATGTATGAGCTGCTGGAGAAAGCGATCGACCGCTGCCGCGACGCCGGCAACATCGTGTTCCAGGTTGTGTTGAAATATTCGTAGTTTGGAACTGGTCGCACTCCCATGACTCTTTTCCTGTTTGTCCTGCTCGCGGCGTTTATTTTTGAGTACATTAACGGTTTTCATGACGCTGCCAACGCCATCGCCACGGTGGTTTCCACCAAGGTGCTCACTCCGCGGCAGGCGATCATGATGGCGGCCACTTGCAATCTCGTAGGTGCATTCTTCGGAACGGCCGTCGCCAAAACGATCGGTGCGGATATCGTAAAAATCGAAGCGATCACCATGCCGACAGTGTTGGCCGCTTTGATCGGGGCCATTCTCTGGAATCTCCTCACATGGTGGCTCGGCTTGCCCTCCAGTTCCAGCCACGCACTGATTGGAGGGCTCTGCGGTTCGGCCCTGGCAGTCACCGGCGGCGATTGGTCTGTGCTCAAGTGGTCCCGCACCGTGATGAAAGCCACCGGCCCCGCACAAGAAGGACTTTGGCCCAAGGTGGTCATCCCGATGATCACCTCGCCTTTGGCGGGGTTCCTGATCGGAGTGCTCATCATGTCGCTGCTGTTCGCGCTTCTAAGCAAAATGCGGCCCTATTTGATCCAAAAGATATTTGGCAAGGGGCAGTTGATCAGCGCGGCTTTCATGGGGTTCAGCCATGGCGGCAATGATGCCCAAAAAACCATGGGGATCATCGCACTGGCGCTTTTCACCGGCACCAAGACCGGTTCCTTTGATCATCTCCCCGCTTTTCTGCATTTTCTGCGCACCCCGACTTTCACCATCGATAAATGGGTGATCGTTGTCTGCGCCTTGACGATGGCGGCGGGGACTGCGGCCGGAGGTTGGCGGATTATCCGGACAATGGGGCACAAAATGGTGCGTCTCCAGCCGGTGAATGGGTTTGCGGCGGAAACCTCGGCGGGCATTGTCATTCACATTGCCACCACCTTCGGGATTCCGGTCTCCACGACCCATGTGATTTCCACTTCGATCATGGGGGTGGGCGCCACCAAGCGGCTCAGCGCCGTGAAATGGGGCGTGGTGCAGCGCATTGTATGGGCTTGGGTGTTTACGCTTCCCGCCACTGCCATGCTGGGCTGGAGCACGCTGCGGTTGCTCAAATTGTGCGGGGTATGAGGAGCCTGTCGGCACGGGCGGGCAGCACGGAGTGCCCGCCCCGACCATCTGCATCGCCCCTACGCGCCTTGCTCGTGGCGGATGTCCTGGCCGCTGTAGAGGTAAAAGACTTCCTCGGCGATGTTTTGGACATGGTCGGCCGCCCGCTCGATCGCTTTGGCAATGGTCATTAAATGGACCCCGCGGGTCACGTTTTCGGGGCTTTCCATCATGAGAGAGATCAGCTTCGCGGCGATGCGGCGGTTGAGTTCATCAATCTCCTTGTCGCGCGGAATCAACGCCTGTGCAAGTTCGTAACGCCCTTCCACAAAGGAGGTGATGGCTTCGCGCAAAAGTTCCTGGGTCATGGCGGCCATGACGGGGATATCCACCACGTCCAGCAGTTCCGGTTCTTTGTTGAGCGCCCGGGCGCGGCGGGCAATCGTTGTGGCCTGGTCGGCAACGCGCTCCAGGTTGCTCGAAATTTTTGAGGCGATGAGCATCAGGCGGGAATCCCGCGCCATCGGCCCGTGCGTGGCCATATAGGTCACCACGAGATCGTCCACCTTGATTTCGAGTTGGTCGATCTCGCTGTCGGATGCTTCCACCAGGTCTGCGAGTTTGTCGTCCCGCTCGGCGACGGCTCGCACCGCGAGGGTGAGGCTGCGGTCGGTGAGGGTGGACATCAGCAGCAACGTCTCGCGGATATGGGCGAGTTGGATTTCAAAGGGATGGCTCATAAGAGGGTTGAGAGAGAGGGTGAGTTGAGAGTTGAGAGAGAGAGGAGGAGTTGAGATTTCCTTTCTCTCAACTCTCAACATCTTCCTCTCTCAACTTCTAGCTAACCGAATCGTCCGGTAATATAGTCTTCGGTCTGTTTTTCGCCGGGATTGGTGAAAATCTTTTCGGTGCGATCCATCTCGATCAATTTCCCGAGATAAAAGAACGCCGTCACATCCGAACAGCGCCCGGCTTGCTGCATGTTGTGGGTGACGATGACGATCGTGTAAAGCTTCTTGAGGTCGAAAATCAACTCCTCCACTTTGGAGGTGGCGATCGGATCGAGTGCCGAACACGGTTCGTCCATCAGGATGATTTCCGGCTCGACCGCAATGGCGCGCGCGATGCAAAGCCGTTGCTGCTGGCCGCCGGAGAGCCCCAGGCCGCTTTCGTGCAGGCGGTCTTTGACTTCGTCCCAAAGGGCGGCCTGCCGCAACGAGCGCTCCACGACTTCATCGAGTTCGTTGCGATTGGTGCGCCCCTGGATGCGCAGCCCGTAAATCACGTTTTCATAAATCGATTTCGGGAACGGATTGGATTTTTGGAAAACCATCCCCACGCGTTTGCGCAGTTCGATCGGATCGACTTTGGGGCCGTAAATATCCGTGCCGTGTATGCGCACCTGTCCGTGGCCGATGCGGGCCACCGGGACGAGGTCGTTCATCCGGTTGAAACAGCGCAAAAGGGTGCTTTTCCCGCAGCCGGAAGGCCCGATGAACGCGGTGACCTTGTGGGCCGGGATCTGCAGATGGATGTCGTACAACGCTTGATGGTCTCCGTAGAAAAAGTCGAGGTGATCGACTTCGATGGCCGCGTGCGCAACGGGTTCGGGCGGGGCGGCAGTCTTCGGGATTTCGTCCATGGAAAGAGAAGTTAGCATATTACCACTTGAGTTTTTCACGAAGCCGGAGGCGCAGGAGCACCGAGCCGAGGGAGATCAATAGAACGAGGGCCAGGAAGACAAACGCCGTCCCATATTGCATCCGCTCGGTGTATTCGTTCTGCGGAATTTTGGAGCTGACCACGTAAATGTGGTAGGGGAGCGCTTGCACGGGTTGAAAGAAAAAGTCGGTCCATTTGGCGACCTGCCACGGATATTTGTCGAGCACGACGTAAGCGGCGGTGAACAGAATAGGGGCGGTTTCCCCGGCCACGCGGGCGATGCCGAGAATGGAGGAGGTGAGGATGCCCGGGATGGCATACGGGAGGACGTTGGTGCGGATGGTCTGCCATTTGGTGGCCCCGAGGGCGAGCGAGCCTTCGCGGAATCCCTGGGGCACGGCTTTGAGGGCTTCCTCGGCGGAGGTGATGACGACGGGAAGCACCATGAACGCCAGCGTAAACCAACCGGCGAGCAGCGAGACATTCCATTTAAAATAGCCGACGAACAGGGCGAAGCCGAACAGCCCAAAGACGATGGAAGGCACGCCCGCGAGATTCATGATGGCGAGCCGGATCAACCGCAGCAGCCACCAATCGCGACTGTATTCGCTCAGGTAAATCGCGCTGGATATTCCCAAAAAGAGGGCGATCGTCATGGAGCCGAGAACCAGGAGCACTGTTCCGACGATGCACGGCAGGATGCCTCCCGCAGAGTGGGCGTACGTTTCCGCCGGGATCTCTTCCACTTTCTGGGCTGCTTTGAAGGCGCGGAATGCATCGTCGCTCATTTCCCGCTTCTGCCCCTGCCATTCAAACACATAGAGCGTGGACGGTTTTTCGGTGAAAAACGGGACATTTACAAACGGCCAGTGCGAGGTGAAGACGGTCTGCGCCCCCTTGATGCCGATGGTGAGGAAAATGCAGGCGGCCGCGATCAATACCAGATAGGTGGCAGAGCGGATGATCCCGGCGACGGCCGTTTCCAGGAGCCATTGGGCCGAGGGGCGATGTTGAAAGAGATTTGCCTGAGTTTGCATGAAAACGGTTACCCGGCGGAAATTTTATAACGGCGCACGATGCCCTGGGCGAGCCAGTTGATCCCGAGTGCGAGAAAAAAGAGCAGCAAGCCGACCATGAACAGCGCCCGGTAATGGATGGTGCCGTTGGGGACCTCGCCGAGTTCCTGCGCCACGATGCCGGTCATCGTGTGCACCGGTTGGAAAACCGCGCTCAGGCCTTGGGTGAAATCGGGAATGGCGATCCGGTTGCCCGCGCACAAAAGCACCACCATCGTTTCGCCGATGACGCGCCCAAACCCGAGCAGCACGGCGGAAACAATACCGGAAAGCGAGGCTGGGATGAGGATGCGGAACATGGTTTGGAGCCGGGTGGCCCCGAGCGCATAGCTGGCTTCCTTGAAGGCGCGCGGCACGCTGTTGATGGCGTCCTCTGCGAGGGAAAAAATCGTGGGAACGGCCATCAACGCGAGCAGGCAGCCAGCGGTAAACGCGTTGAGCCGCTCGGAAATGGGAAACCCGCTGATCCAGCTCAACGCCTGCCATTGCGTGAGTTCGCGCAACCGTTCACCCAGCACGGCGACGCCGAAGAAGCCGATCACGACGGACGGAATCGCGGAGATGAATTCGATGTACGGCTTGATGAGTTGCTGTTCGAGGGGAGTCGCCAATTCGCTCACGTAAATGGCGGCGCAGACGCCCAACGGCACGGCGATTGCCAAGGCAATGGCTGCGACCAGCACGGAGCCGGTGAGCAGCGGCAGGACTCCATACCAATCCTGCCAAAAACTGTTGGTGATCCATTCCTTGCCGAAGAGGAACGAGGTGACGGCGCGATGCCACGGGACTGGCGCGAACTGTTCCCATTTCGCAAGTTGCCTTTCGGTCGCGGGAAAGCTGGCCAGGTAAGCGCGGGCTGCTTTTTGGAATTGTTCAAAGCGGGGCTGCAACTCCCTGGCCGCAAGCGGGGGCGGCTGCAACAGAAGCGTTTCGATTTTGCCACGAAACGCAACGGAAGCTTTTCGATAAAGCGGAAAGCCGGACCTGATGGGGGCGAGTTCTGCCGCGAAGTCGATCTGGGTCACGCGCACGGCGTCCGCCTCGGCCCGTTTGCCTTCCTTGAGGAGGAATTGGCGCTGCTGCAAGGCGTCTTCCCTGAGCTTCGCTTTGTCTTTGATTTCGCTGACGGCATCCGTCCATTCGGAAACCAACCCGCGCAGTTCCTCCACGGAACTGTCAAAGCTGGCAGCGAAAGCATCGAAGGGAACGAGGGCGGTGCTGATCTGCTCGGGGGTCTTGCCGAGTTTGAGCAAGGCGTTGCTTTGGCGCTTGAGCAAGGCGTTGCTTTGGCGCAACCGCAAATCCTGCAAGCTGCGGTTGAGGCTGGTATGGGCCTCGATCTGGTCGCGCATGATGCCGACATACTCCAAACCGGCCAGCCGGTAGTTGCGCAGGTTTTGCAGGTTTTGAGGAAAAAACTCCGCCCCTTCGCGGAATAAAAACAAGGTGATGAGCGCGAGCACAATGATCGCCAACAACGCATTGGAGCCGAAGAACCACTGGATGAAGTGGTCGATGCGCAGCCGTTTGCGGTCGAAGCGATTGGGGTTTTTCATGTCGCGAAACAGCCCGCCGGGGTGGCGGCGGGCTGCCGAGTGGGTTGTGGAATTTATTTAACAGGAACAAACCCAACCTGCTCCACAATTTTCTGACCCTTCGCGCTCAGGGTAAAATCGACGAAGCTCTTGGTCGCTCCGGCGGGCGCGCCGTTGGTGTAGTAGAACGTCGGGCGGGAGTAGGGATAAGTCTTATCGCGAATGTCGGATTGATTGGGCGTTTTGCCATCCACCGCCGCCACCTTGATTCCGGAAGCCTTGACATAAGCGAGGCCGACGTAACCGATTCCGCTCGGGTTTTTGGCCACTTCGGAGACAATCTGCTCGTTGCCGGCCATTTTCTGGGCCGACCCGGCATAATCGCGCTTGCTCATGGCGAGTTCCTTGAAGTCGGCATAGGTGCCGGAAGCGGTGTTGCGGGTGTAGATGGAGATTTTACCCGGCTTGCCGCCGACTGCGGACCAGTCGGTGATGTCGCCGGTGAAAATCTGCTCCACTTGCTTTTTCGTGAGTCCCTGGATCGGGTTGGCCGAGTTCAGAATAATGGCGATCCCGTCCCAAGCCACGATGGTCGGGCGCAGATCGAGCCCCTTGGCGAGCGCGGCGGAGATTTCTGTCGACTTGGCCCGGCGGCTGGACATGCCGATGTTTGCGGTCTGGTCAATCAACGCGGCGAAGCCGGTGGAGGAACCTTCCGCGGCGATGTTGAAGGAGGTATTTGGGTTTTCGGCTTTGTAAGCTTCCGCAAGCTGCGGGACGAGTTTGGCGCCGAGTGTGTCGGAACCTTTGATCACAAGCTGTTCCGCTCCGGCAAATCCGGCGGAAACGGCAAGCGCTGTGGCGATGGCGATCAGTTTTTTCATATGGGAATGCGATGACTGGTTTGAAGTGGGCCCGGCGCAAATGATGCGCCGGGCCAAGGCTTTTAGAACTTTACGTTGAGGTCTACTTGGAGGATTTGGACCGCGTTCGCGTTGGCGATCTTCTGGTTGGCGGTGGTCTGGCCGCCGAAGAGATCGCTGCGGAGATTCCACGCGTCGTAGTAGGTGACGGCACCCACGCAGAAATCGGTGAAGTTATAGGCGGCGCCCACTTTGATGCCCTGCATATTGAGCTGCCCCAAGGCGAAATCCGAATCATTCAGGTTGGGATCCACCGCAGTGAGCCCCGTCTGGCGGAAGTTCGCCAGGACGGACCAGTCGCCCGCTTTTTTGTTTTCGCCGAATTGCACACCCGCGAGCCAAGCCAGGTCGTCCTGGTGGCTGTGGGCGGAAGTCGTGCGCCCGTTCAACCCGTAGATGGCTTCGGCGCGCTTGGCGCCTGCCGTATTGTAGCCGAGATCCCACAGCACCTTGGCCTTCAACCCGCAGAGCGTGAAGGAGACGTCGCCGGGGGCCGTGACGATGGAGAGGTTGCGGGTGGCATCTTTGCCGTAGAACGCGGTCTCGTTAAATTTGCCCGCCGCACCCCCTGTGACAGAGTTGGTCACATTGCCAGACGTGTAGGTCATGTAGCCGGGAGCCACGGTGAGTTTGACTTTGTCCGTTAACTTGGCGCTGGCGATCAATTGTGTATTGAAAAGCCAGGCGTCGGTATTACCCAGGTTGGAGGGGTTGTATTCGTTGTTGTCGCAGAAGACGAACTGGCCTGCCACGAGGCTCAATTCAAAGCGGCTTTCGCTCTGCAGAGTGGAGTCGTTGGTCGTCAGGGCGCTGAAGGCCTTGATTAAATCAACTTTCTCCACAAAACCTTCCGGGTTGATATCGGCATCCCAAATCAGGTCGGTTGTATAGAAGGGATTGGGCTGTTTGCCGCCCACCAATGTCAACCAATCGTTCCCCCAGCCGAAATACGCCCGGCTGATATAGATATTGTAGTTGCTGAAGCCTGCGGCCCCGGTGCCACTATCGCCCATGGTCTGGTTGCCACTGTCGGCATTCTGGATTGTCTGGAGCTGCACGCCACCGAAGAAACCGCCCGCCAGGGTGAAGTCGCCATTGAGTCGCAACCGGATGCGCTCGCGGCTGCGTTGGTCGACTCCAGTGACAACGGCCACCTGCGGGTCTTTGGTGTCGTTTTGGTAACGCAGGCGAACATCCCCATAGAGCTTCAGGCTCGTGATGGAGTTGGAGAGTTGCAGTTTGCCCGCGTTGCTCGTGGCGTTTTCGCGAACGAGATCGGCCCGGACATCCTCGGCCTCCTGGGAGGTGAGGACTTTTTTGCGAACCAGCGCGTCGAGCAACGCGCCGCTGTCTTGAGCGTGAGCAACGGCTCCGCCCCCGAGGAGGAGGGCCGCGGCCAGAGCTCGTAGCGTAATGGATATTTTGGTCATGAGGTAGGTTGTTGTTGTGTTGCCCCGCCGCTGGCCCGAAAAGGATCACGGGAACTACGATGGAAGCAACGGGGCAAAGCTGACTCGGGCCGTGTGACAACCGCATGACGCGAATGTTACAATCGTGTGACAATTATGCGCGCAAAAGCCCGGCGTTGAATCCGGGCCGTTTTAGCGGCATGATGGCCCCTGCATGCTCCACAAATATAGGAAAGTGTTCGATATCGGCCTGCAAAACACTTTTGTGTACCGATGGAATTTCCTGCTCCGCTCTCTATTCGGGCTGGTGCCGCTGGTGGGCACGGTGCTGATCTGGCGGGCGATTTTCGCGGGATCGAAAACCGCCGTGGGGTCGTACGATTACGCCGGGATGATTTGGTATTTCCTGCTCATCATCCTGGTGGACAACCTCGTCACTCCCACCGAGGACGAATGGCAGATCGCCAGCGATATCCGCGAAGGCCAGATCAGCTCGTTTCTCATCAAGCCGCTGAATTACCTCGGCTACCGTTTCTCGCTGTTTATCTCCTATCGCATTGTTTACACGCTTGTCACCGTGGTGCCCCTGGCCCTGGCGCTCTTTTGGTTTCGGGAGTACATCGTGCTCCCCAAATCGCTCTGGACCTGGCCGCTCTTTTTCCTCTCCACGGCGATGGCGGCGAGCATTTCCTTTCTCATCGCCTACTCGCTGGCCCTGTTCTCGTTTTGGATTTTGGAAATCAGCACGATCGTCTTCATCCTCTACTCTTTTGAATACTTTTTTGAATACTTTTTGAGCGGCCAGACTTTCCCGCTCGACATCATGCCGGGCTGGTTCCAAGCGATTCTGCGCTGGCTGCCGTTTCCGTACGAGCTCTTCTTCCCCGTGCAGGTTTTCCTGGAACGGGTGCAGGGAGCCGCGCTCTGGCAAGGGTTGGGCATTCAGGCCCTTTGGGTGCTCGTGATGCTGACCGCCGCCCAGACGATGTGGCGGCGGGGCATCCGGCACTACCAGGCGGTGGGAGGGTAAAATGAATTTCAAGAGCTTCGCCTTGTTCGCATTCCTTTTCGCCGCGCTGCCTGCGTTGGCTGCGGGTGAATTGCGGCCGTTTCCCCAGCACACGGCGTACGTGGCAGGGACGATCCGGCCTGCCGCCAAAAGTCAGGCGGAGCTCGACGAGGCGGTGCTCTCTTTTTACCGCGTCTGGAAGAAGAAATATTTGCGCTCCACGGGAGAGGGAGAGCGGTACGTTTTCTGCAATGCAGAGAAATCGTTTGAACCCAAGAACACCCATTCGGTTTCGGAAGGCCACGGATATGGCATGCTGGCTGCCGTCTTGATGGCGGGGGCGGACCCGGAAGCCCATGCGGATTTCGACGGAATGTACCGATTTTTCCGGGCGCACCCGGCGGAAAACCACCGGGACTTGATGGCCTGGCGGCAGGTCTTGCGAGGCAATCAGCTCATCGAAGACTCCGATGGCCGGGATTCAGCCACGGATGGCGATCTGGATATTGCCTGTGCCTTGCTGATGGCCGACCGCCAATGGGGCAGCCGGGGCGGGATCGACTACCGCAAGGAGGCGCTCAAGGTGATCGCCGCCATCCGCTCTGCGGAAACCGATCCGCAGCGGCACACGCTTACCCTGGGGAGTTGGGTGGACTCCGAAAGCCCGCAATGGGGAGGGCTGCGCCCGTCGGATTTTATGCCGGTCCACCTCAAAGCATTTGCCGCTGCTTCGGGAGATCGGGCGTGGACGCAAATCACGGACGCAACTTATGGGATTTTAAAGGATTTGGTGACGGCCTACAGCCCCCAAACGGGTCTCCCGCCGGATTTCATTCAACACAAAAAGGGAGCCTATCTTCCCGCGCCTCCCCGTTTTCTGGAAAGCCGCAATGACGGCTGCTATTCCTATAATGCGTGCCGAGTGCCGTGGCGCTTGGGGACCGACTATCTGCTTACGGGCGATGCGCGGGCCCGGGCGTTTCTGGAGCCGCTCAACGCGTGGATCCAAAAGGAAACCGGGGGCGATCCGGGGAAAATCAACGCGGGTTACCGGCTCGATGGGAAGTTTTTGGGAGAGGACGACAGCGTCGCGTTCGTCGGGCCGCTGGCGGTGGCTGCGATGATTGACCCTGCCCGGCAACACTGGCTCGACGCCCTCTGGGCCGACCTGCTCCAGCGGAAGCCCGAACGGGAAGATTACTACGGGAACAGCGTCAAACTGCTCACCATGATCGTCATCTCGGGAAACTGGTGGCAGCCTTTTTGAATATGGTGTGTCCTTCGTGGTGAAATCCAAATGCGCCGCTACTTCGAAATTTACGCGATCATGTTCCGCAACTCGCTCATTCGCGAGATGAGCTTCAAGGCAAATTTCCTGCTTTGGATTCTGGCGATTGGACCAAATGGGAGGTGATCCTCCTCATTGGCACCCACCAGCTCATCAGCCAGATTTTCCAGGCCTTTTTTTATGTCAACGTCGTGAACATCCCCGAGCTGGTGCGCACCGGACGGATGGATTTCACCCTGTTGTTGCCGATGGATACCCAGTTCGCCGTCTCCACCCGGCAATTTGGCTTCGACAGCGTGATCAATGCCGGGGTGAGCGTGGCGATCATCGGGTTGGCCCTCTCCAAACTGGGGGTTCACCCGAGCGCGGCCCAGTTCGTCCTCTATACGGGGGCGGTTGGGTTTGGCATCATCATCCATTACTCGATCATGTTCTTTCTCACGACCCTGTCCTTCTGGATCGTCCGCGCCCAGGGGTTGGTGTACGGCTATTACAACCTTTTCAATATTGCCCGCTATCCGGACTCCATTTTCAAGGGGAGCGGGGTCTTTAAATTCGTCTTCTCGTGGATCATCCCGGTGATCCTCGTGGCGAATGTCCCGGCAAGGGTGCTGATCGGGGCCGCCAAAGGAGATATTCTCTCTCCGCTGCTGCATCTGGGCGGGGCGACCTTTGTGGTGCTCGCCTTGAACCGTTTTCTCTGGAAACGGGCCCTTTCCCGTTATACAAGCGCCAGTTCGTAGCCCCTTCGGGAGGGGGCACGTTGGACAAAGCCGAAAAAAGGGAGAATATTTGGCAGATATTCCCCTTGCATCACCCGTTGAAAGCCGATAAGTATTCGCGCTCCATTTTTTTGGGGCACCCTCAATCCTTATGGCGAAAACGAAACAAGCAAAAGCGACGAAACCGAAAGCCGAAAGCGCTCCCAAGAGTGCGAAGAAACCTGCTGCGGTGAAGGCGGTGGCGTCGGCCGCGAGCAAATCTGCTAAAGCCATGCCCAAATCCAAGCCAACAGCCGTCCCCGCCAAATCCGCCCCTGAGGTGCCGCTTCCGGAGGTGAAGATGACGCCGTTTCTTAAAAAACAAAAAGAGCGCCTGCTCGCCCTGCGCGACGGAATGCTCGATTCCATGGCGGGCGTCGCCAAGGATAACCTGCGTTCCCGTGCGGAAGGCAGCGAAGCCAGCGCTTTTGGCATGCACCAGGCGGATGCCGGCAGCGATGCCTACGACCGCGATTTCGCCTTGAGCCTGCTTTCGCAGGAACAGGATGCCCTTTACGAGATCGAGGAAGCCCTCAAACGCATCGACGTCGGCACCTATGGCGTCTGCGAGATGAGCGGAAAAGCGATTCCGCATCCCCGGCTGGAAGCCATCCCTTTCGCGCGCTGCACCGTGGAGTGCCAGGCGCAAATTGAAAAACAGCGCAAAGCCGTTCGCGTTCGGCAGCCCGTCACCTCGCTCTTCGGCCTTACCGAAGAGGAAGCTGGCGCCGCCGAGAGCGAGGAAGAAGAAGCGCCCAGCAGCGATTTGAAGGAATAGACTATGGCCAGAGACATCATCACGCTTGAATGCACCGAGGCGAAAGCTGAAGGCAAACCGGCATCCCGTTACATCTCGACACGGAACAAGAAAAGCCCCAATACTCCCACCCGTCTCGAGAAGAAAAAATACAACCCGTTCCTGAAGCGGCACACGCTTCACCGGGAGACCAAATAAGCTTATGCAGCCGAAGACTCCGCAACGCCGTTCCAACTTCCGCCGTGCCAACCGCACGATGCCCCGCCGTCGTATCGACGTCGCCCTGGAAGCGATTGATTACAAGAATCCCGAAATCCTCAAGCGATTCGTGACTGAAGCGGGCAAGATCCTGCCCCGTCGCATGACCGGCCTCCCGGCCCAGTTCCATCGCAAGATTACGCGCGAAATCAAGCACGCCCGCGCGGTGCTCTTGATGAAATAAGCGGTCTCCGCTTCTTTCGAACGCACATTTTCAGACGCCACCGGCCTGTGTCGGTGGCGTTTCTGTCTGTACAAATCTGAAGCCCGGGGCAGCAGAATCCAAACCGGGAGTGCGCGAGTCAACCGGTGCGGGAGCCCAAACCGGGGGTGTCGCTTTGCTCAATCCCCGGCTATTCGCTGACGAACCCTTCGGGTTCTCGGAACCTTTGCTGAGGGCTGACTCGCTCTTTGCGTTTTTTGCGCGCGATGCTCTGAGCATAAACTCCTATCTCCTTGGCATGATTTCTTGAAACCGGGGAAGGGAAAGCTACAGTGGCGCGAATGTCACGTGAGTCTGAGCATCGCCTTCACCAGGAAGTCATTGGCTTGTTCCTTTTGGGAGCGGGCACTTTGCTCTTTTTGGCCCTCATGTCTTATGACGCCCGGGATGTGCCCAGCAGCTCCTGGCTCGCGCGGTACAGCGAGCACAATCGGCACGCCCACAACTTCGTCGGGATCGCGGGCGCTTATATCGGGGGCATCCTGTATTTTCTTTTCGGCGCGGCCTCTTTTCTGGTGGCCGCCATTCTTTTCGGCTTTGGCACGCTCAAATTAATCAAACCCGACGCTCTGCTTGTGCGGCGGTTGCCGTGGTGTTTTCTCTTTGTGATTTCCGGTGCGTGTTTGCTGCAACTCCCGCACTCGCTATTGCACAATTGGCCCGATTTCATGAACGTGCGCGGGCCGGGCGGCGTGGTTGGCCTCTGGCTGGGCAAAAGTTTTTTCCTGCATACCTTTAATAAGGTGGGTTCGCTGCTGTTGCTCACCGGGCTGTACGTGACGAGCCTGATTTTGATGACCGGGGTCCATCCGGTGATTGTGATGCATCGCACCCTCGCGCAAATCCCACGGCTATTGGAGCGCTACCGCCGTTGGCGGATCGCGCGGGCGGACGCACGCGAACGCTTGGAGATGGAACGCAAACGCATTGCCGCAGAGGCGCGCAAGCTCGAACGGCAGCTCAAGCGCAAAGGGGTCAAGCCGCTCGCGCTTCCCGAGGAAACCGAGCCGGAACCGACGGTGGAAGTGGAATCGGAAGTGCAGCCGGTGTTTGACCCGAACCGGCCTGCCCCAAAGGTGATCGACACCAGCGCGAGCGTGCGCCGGATCGATTCGCCTAAAAAAGAAAAAGACGCTTCGCTGGAACTCAAGAACCCGGTGCATTTGGAGGATTATCAACTGCCCGGTTTGGAATTGCTCGATGAGCAAAACCCGGCGGATGCCTCTGCGGCCGATCCGGACGAACTCCTGAGGATCCAGGAACTCGTGATTGAAACTCTGGGGCAATTTGGGATTGCGGTCGCGCCTGGGGACATCACGCGCGGCCCGACGATCACGCGCTACGAAGTCTATCCCGCCAAGGGGGTGCGCGTGGACAAGATCGTGAGCCTGGAGCGCGATATCGCCCGCGCCACCCGCGCCGAGCGGATCAACATTCTCGCGCCGATTCCGGGCAAGGACACCGTCGGCATTGAGATCGCCAACAGCCGCAAACAGAAAGTCACGTTCCGCGAGTTGATGGAATCCGACGATTGGATCAACACGAAGGCCAAAATTCCGCTCGTGCTGGGCAAGGACGTTTACGGAAAAGCGATCCTGGGGGACCTGGCGCAGATGCCGCATTTGCTCGTGGCGGGCACCACCGGCTCCGGCAAGAGCGTTTGCATCAACTCGATCATCGCTTCGATTCTGTACAAGTTCAAACCGGAGGAGCTGCGCTTTATCATGATCGACCCGAAGGTGGTCGAGATGCAGATTTACAATACGCTGCCGCATTTGGTGATTCCGGTGGTCACCGATCCCAAAAAGGTGTTGCTGGCGTTGCGCTGGGTCATCGACGAGATGGAGAAACGCTACAAAATTTTTGCCAAAGCGGGCGTGCGCAATATCACCTCTTTCAATGCGCGGCCGAAGCCGAAGTCGCAAAAGGAACTCGACGCCGAGGCTCAGCCAGTGTCGGCCAATGGGGAGCTTGCCCCGTGGGAATCGCCGGACGGCGAGGAGCCAGTGGCGTTCGAGGAAGAGGAAGCCAGGCCCGTGCGGGTGCGCCGCGACGACGAGATCGAAATTCCCGAGGGAGCGATGTCGTATATCGTGGTCATCATTGATGAGTTGGCCGACCTGATGCAGACCGCTCCGGCGGATGTCGAGAGCGCCATTGCCCGGATTACGCAGATGGCGCGCGCAGCGGGGATCCACATGATCGTGGCCACGCAGACACCGCGTGCGGACGTGATCACGGGGGTCATCAAGGCGAACATCCCGAGCCGCATCGCTTTCCAGGTGGCCAGCGGGCTCGATTCGCGCATCATCCTCGACGAAAAAGGGGCGGAACGGCTCCTGGGCCAAGGCGACATGCTTTACCAGCCGCCCGGCACCTCGCGCATGACGCGCGCCCAAGGTTCGCTCGTCACGGATGAGGAAATCCATCGCGTGGTGGAATTTGTTTCGGCCCAGGGCGCGCCCGATTTCGACAGCGACATCCACCAACGCATTTCCGGCGAAGCGAGCGAGGCGGAAGAGCTTTCCGAGGAAGATGAGGAGCTGGTGCAGAAGTGCATCGAAATCATGAAACAGGAACGCAAGGCGAGCACCTCGCTTTTCCAACGGCGGCTGCGGCTGGGATACACGCGCGCGGCTCGCGTGGTGGACATCCTGGAGGCGCGCGGATATGTCGCCGCAGGGGAGGGGGCAAAACCGCGTGAAATTTTGGTGGACTTGGACGATTTATTGTAAACTTTGAAACTATGCTAGCAAGCGTCGGTCAAGCGCTGCGCGCTGCGCGGCTTAAGAAGAATATCAGCGTTGAGGAGGCCTCGCGTGCCACCAAGATCCGGGCGGCGCGCATTGTCGACCTCGAGAACGACGAGTACACGCGCTTTCCCAACATCACCTATGCGCGCAGCTTTTTACTGCTGTATGGGAAATTCTTGGGCGTGGATATTTCCAAATATCCGACCGTGGAGGCCGGCAGCACCGTGGGTCTGGCCGATTACCAGTATTTGCAAAGCGGCGAAGGGGCGCGCCCGGAACAGCGGCGTCCGGAGCCGAAAGGACCGCCCGAGAAGCCGCGCTGGCTCATCGCTTTTTTTGTGTTTCTGGTGATGCTGGCGCTTGGGGCGCTGGTGGGCTGGTATGTCATGAATTTCCGTCGGCTTGGGTCCGTGGAAAATTTGGTGAAAAAGGACCCCGTGGTGGTTGCGACTCCGACACCGTCGCCCACACCCACGCCGACTCCGCCTCCCGCCGCAACGCCTGAGCCTACTCCGCAGCAGCCTGTGTTGGTGGTGCCTCCGCCGCTGCGTGCGATCCCGGTTGAGCCTTCCCTCGTGCCTCCACCCCCGTTGCCTTCCGCAACGCCTACACATTCTCCGATGAACGAACCGGAGGTGCGCCGGGCCGAGCCGATCACTTCGGGCAGTTCCGATGCTGCGGTGTTGGCCGAAGCGGCGGCCCTTGCAACGCCCTCGCCCACACCTGCGGCGATTTTCCCGCCGGAAGGAGAAGTCCGGGAGATCAAGGTGCGGGTGACCAAAAGAATCAAGGTCCGGATCGTTCGCGATAATGTGAAGAGTTCCTCGCTCTATTACGGTTACATGAATCCCGCGCAACCGGTGCTCTCTTCCAAAGGTAAAAAGTTCTGGATCAAGGCCACAGACCCTTCGGCTTTGCAGGTGACTGTGAATGGCCAACCCGTGACCGGGCCGGAAGCCGGGGTGGAGATTATCCAGAGCGGCGGGTTGTAGCCGCAAAAAGGCGCAAGAGACGCAAAAGCAGTTTGGTGGCACGCGCTCTCCCGATCGAGCTCGGAGCGCGCGATCCACCTATCTTAGGGCTTCCCGGAAGGAGGGATACATCGGCGACCAGCCGAGTGCGCGAAGTTTGGCGTGGCTGACTTGCTTGTGGGTGTAGCCGCGTTTGCGCGTGGTGTTGAGCGGTCCGGTTGGGGGGAGGGGACGTTGGTAATGTTCGGAGAAGGCGGTGTAAATTTCGCGTTGGGTTGCGGGGGTTCCGTCGGAGACGTTGTAAATCCCGGGCGGGATCGACAGCAGAAACACCAGCGCCGAGGCGGCGTCGGCCCGGTGGATTTGGTTGATCCAGCGGCTTCCGTCGCCTTCCAATACGGCGTTGCCATCAAGGAAGTTGCTCAGAAGCGCCCAGCGGCCCGGTCCGTAAATTCCCGCCAGCCGCGCCACAGTGCCGCCCGCCGCGAGTGTCACCTCTTCGGCGGCTCGCAACATTTGGCCCGTTTCGCGCGCGGGTTGCGCCGGGCTTTCTTCCGTGACGACTGTGCCGTCGGTTTGCGCGTAGACGGAAGTGCTGCCGGTGAAAATAAAATGCTCAGGGTGCAGTACCTCGAGAAGGTTTTGTGTCCCTTCCAAATAGACTTTTCGGTAACTTTCGACATCGCCCCAGCCAGAGCTTGCGCACGCAATGACGGCATCGAATGATCCGAGCGCAGCGAGGGCGGCGCGGTCGCCGATATCACAGGCGAGGACGCGAAAAGGCTCCTCCTGGAGCGCTTGCGCTGAGGGGAGGGAGCGTGTGATGCCGGTGACGTCCCAACCGAGCATGTGGAGTTCGCGGGCGACCACGCGCCCCAGGTAGCCGCATCCGGCCACCAGAACGCGTTTTCCCAGAGCCGCATCACAAGGCAGTTCGCGGGCGGGTGCGGGAGGGGTTTTCATGGGAGCAACGCTCCTTGGGGTAAGAATTCCATCTGTTGAGAAAGCATGGCTTCACCATCGAAGAGGTAGCGTCCCCGAAAAGGCTGCCCGGCGATCAAGAGCGGCAGCCATTCGCGGTCGTCTGCCCACATCGCGTCATAGGGAATGGCGTCCAGGGCGGTCCAGATCGGCACGGCTTCCTCGGTTTCTATGGCAATGCCTTCGTGCGCTTCGGCGCGGAAGACGATGCAGTGCACACTGTAGCCGTCGGTGAACTGAAAGGAAAGTTCTCCGATGGGTCGCGGGTCCAAGGGAGTGAGCCCGACCTCTTCCTGCGTCTCGCGGACGGCGGCTTGGAGAGGCGATTTTGCCGCCGGGCGCGTTCATTTTGCCGCCGCCGAGCCCTCGCTTTTTCAAAATGAGCAGCAGTTCGCTTTCGCGGAAAATAAAGCAGAGGACTGCCCGCTCCAGCGGGGTCCAGCGGGTCCAGTCGATGTCGGAAATAGGGGTCACGGGGAACCGATCACACCAAGCTCAGTTTTTGAGCTCTTTTTCCATTTTGGCCATGCACTTGGGGCAGATGCCGTGGGTGAAATCGGAGCCGGTTTCGGTGTGGATATATTCTTCGATCTGGTGCCAGTAATCTTTGTCGTCGCGCACGCTTTTGCAATACATGCAAATCGGGATCAATGCTTTCAATTTGCGGACATCGGCGAGGGCTTGTTCGAGGTCGGCCACTTTTTTGGCCAGGGTGCGTTCGAGTTGCACCACCCGTTGGCCCACTTTGAGGCGGGCGCGCAGTTCGTCCGGGTCGAACGGTTTGATGACGTAATCGTCAGCCCCGGCATCGAGCCCTGCGGCGACTTCTTCCTTCTGGCTTTTGGCGGTGAGCAGCAAAAGATAGAGGTAGGGTCGGTCTTTGCGGGCGCGCACCCGACGGCAGACTTCCAGCCCGTCGAGTTTGGGCATCATCCAGTCGATAATCGCAATGGAAGGCGGGTCTTCCCCCTCCAGGATGCGAAGGGCCGCTTCGCCGTCTTCCGCACTGGCCACGGTGAACCCCCAGTTCGCCAAATTGCGTTCCAAAAGATGCCGCGAAACGTAGTGATCTTCGGCAACGAGAATACGGTGGGTTTCGGCGTTCATGACCAAGGGAACATTGCATTACTTCCGTTCTCTTCGCAAGTGCTCAGAATCGCGGGCGTATTTGGGGCGCTCCCCCGTTTTTGATTTGGCAAAAGCGATTCCGCAGACAGTATTCTGCCTGAGGATAAACCATGAAGAAATCCCTGCCCCGCCTCATCGTCGCCGCGAGCGAGACCGACCCGGATCTGCTCTATGCCACCCGTTTTTTTGCGCCGGACCCGTTCATTTACCTGGAGAAAGCGGGACGCCGCATGGTGTTGCTCAACGACCTGGAGATCGACCGGGGGCGGGCGCAGGCGCAAGTGGACGAGGTGATCGCCTTTGGCGAGGTGGCCAAGCGTGCGGGCAAGGAGCCGTCTTTTGCCGCAGTGCTTATTCGGTTTTTAAAAGAACAACGGGTGCGCAAAGCCCAGGTTCCCGCCATCTTTCCGCTCGGGCTGGCGGCCGAACTGGCACAAGCGGGCATCGCGCTGGAGCCGGTGAGCGGGTTGTTTTTCCCTGAACGCGAGTTCAAGACCGCCGATGAATTGCGCAAGCTGCGCCGCGCCTTGGCCATTACAGAAGCAGGGATGGCGCGCGGCATGGAAGTCTTGTCCGCTTCGGAGATCGGCCCCAAGCAGCAGTTGCACTGGGGCGGGCGGGTGTTGACTTCGGAGCGGCTTCGCGCGGAAATTGATTCTGCGATTCTCCATGCCGGAGGGCAGCCGGCCCATACCATCGTGGCCTGCGGCGGGCAAGGGTGCGACCCACACGAGCGCGGCCACGGTCCGCTCAAGGCCCATGCGTTGCTGATCCTGGATATTTTTCCGCGCGACGCCCGCACCGGTTATTACGGCGATATGACGCGGACGGTCGTCCGGGGCCGGGCCAGCGAGGCCCAGCGGCGGCTTTGGCAGACGGTGCTCGAAGGCCAGCAACTGGCGTTGCGTTCCATGAAACCCGGGGGGGACGGCAGGAAAGTGCACGAGGCCGTGCAGGCGTTCTTTACCGAACGAGGCTACCCCACCGAACAGCGCAACGGCCGCTGGACCGGGTTTTTCCACGGCACCGGCCATGGACTGGGGCTGGAAATCCACGAAGAGCCGCGCTTTGGGCGCACCCGGTTCCAGCCGGGCCAGGTGCTTACGGTGGAACCCGGGCTCTATTATCCAGGGCTGGGCGGCGTGCGCATTGAGGATGTGGTAACGGTCACCGAGCGTGGCATCCGGGTGTTGAGCCGGTTTGAGAAGCGGCTGGAGGTGTGAGGGGAGGGGCGGCACCTAGTGCCGTGCCTGCCGTCAAAATACGTAATTTTTCACGGTTTTTTGCCTCTTTTTAAGGGGGCTTTTGGTTTTGGAAGTGCCTGTTTTCCGGGTGGTTTTGGGGTTTGGCTTGGAATTTGCTAACGGGCAAAAGCAGCGTGAAACCCGATTTCCTGGCAAGGGAAAAAAGTGTGCGGGCTAAAGATTTTTCATTTGCCGAAAACCACAATATATTGTGCTATGTGTGGCGTTCGCCCCAACAAGCTGTGGTGGAGGGCCGAAAAGTTCTTCACCGGTTATTCCCAGTTTATCGGTGGAAATCGACCGATTCTTCACAGCCCAAAAATTCGCCAATCTCCCAAAAACGCCGTACATTAACCCCGAAGGGAAGCCAGCCCATGCAAAAGCTCAAGACCGGAGTTCGCTCCACTCGCCCCAAAACCTCTGATCGCCTGCTCTCGAGCAGTCGCTCCGCCTCTTCTCAACAGACCGGCCACGGCTCGGGCCTGACCTTTGAACGCACTTTTAGTGATCCGCAAGGCTCCCCATTCGATCAGGTCGAGTGGGAACGCCGCGACGCCTCCATCACCGACGACAGCGGCAAGGCGATTTTCAAACAGGATGATGTCGAGGTGCCAAAGAGCTGGTCGGCGCTCGCCACGAAAATCGCCGTTTCCAAATATTTCTACGGCGATATCGCGCACGGATCGGATCCGTTCCAGAACGGGCGCGAAAACTCGGTGCGCCAGTTGATTCATCGCGTGACGCGGACGATCACCGATTGGGGTATTGCGGACGGCTATTTCGCCGATGAAGCCGCCGCCCAGGTGTTTTATGACGATCTGACGTGGCTCTGCCTCAACCAGCACGGCGCGTTCAACAGCCCGGTTTGGTTCAATGTCGGCCTGTACCATCAGTATGGCATCGGCAAAGGCGGCCAGCAGGGGAATTATTTTTACAATCCGGCTACCGGCGAGGCGGAGAAAGCTTCGACTCAGTACGAATACCCGCAGGGGAGCGCCTGCTTCATCCAGTCCGTGAAGGACACGATGGAGGACATCATGCGTTTGGCGAAATCCGAGGCGTTGCTTTTCAAATACGGCTCGGGCACCGGCAGCGATCTCTCCAGCCTGCGCAGCACACGGGAGAAGCTCAGCGGCGGCGGACGCCCGAGCGGGCCGCTCTCGTTCCTCAAAGTGTATGACCAGGTGGCCAATGTCGTGAAATCGGGCGGCAAGACCCGGCGCGCCGCCAAGATGAACACGCTCAAGGATTGGCATCCCGACATTGAGGAATTCATCGAAGCCAAGACCAAGGAAGAGCGCAAGGCCTGGGCGCTCATCGAGCAAGGGTATGCCGCCGATTACAATGGCGAAGCGTACAGCTCGATCATGTATCAAAACGAGAATCTCTCGATTCGCGTGAGCGACGAGTTCATGACCGCCGCCACCGAGGGCAAGGAATGGTGGACCAAGCGCGTCACCGACGGCGCGCCATGCGAGAAGAAGGATGCGCGCGGGCTCTTGCGCAAAATCGCCGAGGGAACGCATGTTTGCGGCGACCCAGGGATGCAGTTCGACTCCACCATCCACACCTGGCACACCTGCAAAGGGACCGCGCGGCAGAACTCGACCAATCCGTGCTCCGAATATCTGTTCCTGGATGACACGGCGTGCAACCTGGCCTCGCTCAACTTGATGAAATTCAAGCGCGAGGACGGCACGTTCGATATCGCGCGTTTCAAAGCAGCGGTGCGCCTGTTCATTACCGCGCAGGAAATTTTGGTGGATAACGCCAGCTATCCGATCAAGGAGATCGCCGAAAATTCGCACATCTTCCGCACGCTGGGGCTCGGCTACGCCAATCTCGGCGCGCTCATCATGAGCATGGGCCTGGGGTACGACAGCGATGAAGGCCGGGCGCTCGCCGGAGCCATCACCGCCATCATGACCGGGCACGCCTATGAGCAGAGCGCCCGCCTCTCGGCTGCGATGGGGCCGTTTGAGGGTTACCACGATGCGCGCACCCGCGCGATCCAGAATCCGGTGGCCAAGGACAATGTGGCTTCCATGCTGGAAGTCATTGAACGGCACCGCAGCCATGTGGCGGCGATCCAGGCCAGCGAGCAATTCCATTATTTGAAAGAGGAAGCCCAACAGTGCTGGGACAACGCCCTGGCGCTCGGGAAGAAGCACGGCTACCGCAACGCGCAGGTCACGGTGCTCGCCCCGACGGGCACGATCGGGTTCCTGATGGACTGCGACACCACCGGCATCGAACCGGACATCGCGCTGGTGAAATACAAACTGCTCGCCGGGGGCGGCATGCTCAAAATTGTCAACCAGACCGTTGCCTCTGCCCTGCAAAAGCTGGGCTACCCGAAGAATCAGCTCGAAAAAATCATCGCGCACATCGACCGGTTCGATACGATTGAAGATGTCGAGGATGACAACGGAGAGATCGTGGCATCCGGGCTCAAGCCGGAGCACCTCCCGGTGTTCGACTGCGCTTTCAAGCCGCATCGCGGCAGGCGCAGCCTCGGCTACCAGGGGCACATCCGGATGATGGCCGCCGCGCAGCCGTTCCTGAGCGGTGCGATTTCCAAGACCGTCAACATGCCCGAACATGCCACGGTCGAGGAGATCATGAACACCTACATCGAAGGATGGCAACTCGGGCTCAAGGCGATCGCGATTTACCGGGACGGCTCCAAGCGTTCCGCGCCGCTCAACACCAAGAAGACTGAAGGGATGGGCTCGGGCGACCTGACCGGGATCGATGCCGAGTTGGCCGACAAGCAGGCGCTGGAAAAACGCATCGTCGAACTCGAAAATGAAATTGGCGAACTGCGCCAGAAGGTGAATCAACCGGTGCGGCTGCGGATGCCGGACACCCGCGTTTCGATCACGCACAAGTTTGATATTGCGGGGCATGAAGGCTACATCACCGTCGGGCTCTACGAGAGCGGCGGACCGGGCGAACTCTTCATCCAGATGTCCAAGGAAGGGAGCACGATCGGCGGGCTTATGGACACCGTGGCGACGCTGACCTCGCTGTCGCTCCAATACGGAGTGCCACTGGAGAGCCTCGTGAAAAAATTTGCGCATCAACGCTTTGAACCCTCCGGCTTTACCAAAAACCCGGATATTCGCAACGCCTCCTCGATCACCGACTACGTCTTCCGCTGGCTCGGCTGCCAGTTCATCAAGGGCTACAAGGAAGCCACTTCGCCGCACAAATCCCAACCGGAGTTGCCGATGAAGGAGTTGCCCGAGATCGACAAAAAGGTCGTCAACCGGCCGGTGTCGGATCTTTCCCGCACGGGAGAGAAAGAGATTGTGGATGTGGTCACCAGCCGGAGCAATTCCGAAGGAACGCCGAGCCCGAACGGACAGGCGCCGCATGCGCCCCATGCCGATTTCGCGGACCGGGTGAAGGAAGCTCTGGGCAATATGTATATGGACGTCACCTGCTCCAACTGCGGGAGCAACAAAGTGATCCGGGCCGGCGCGTGCGGATGCTGCACGGAATGTGGCACCAGCCAGGGTTGCTCGTAGGGATTTGTGCCGCTTTAATTCACGCAAAAAACGCTTGCATGGGGGGCAGGTTCCTCCTAGTTTTTCCTCCCTGCCACCGGTGAGTGGTGCGCAGGCAGCGTTTCAAACGCGGGTGTAGCTCAGTGGTAGAGCACTTCCTTGCCAAGGAAGACGTCGCGAGTTCGAGTCTCGTCACCCGCTCCAGTTTGGGGTCTACATCAGGCAGTTGAGTGTGGATTGAAGTTAGTCCTCTAAAATTAGGGGTCTACATCAAAGTTTGGGGACTGAATTGGAGTTAAGTAGTTGTTTTAGTGGTGGTTGAGTTCGGTTTGAAGTTGGTGTTCAAAAATTAACCGCATTGAGCGATGACTCGCAGACGGTAATTTTCGAAGTTTCTAAA
>JAPLTE010000046.1 GCA_026398235.1 Verrucomicrobiota bacterium | reverse complement strand
AGCCGAGGAACTGCCGGGATCGCCCACGGATATTCAACTGGAGCCGACCGTGCGCTGCAACCTGCACTGCATCACGTGCTCGCGGGACACGGTAATCGGTTCGTATAAAAAAACCGATCTGGAACTGACGGAGGTCGACCAGATCCTCTCTCTTTTCCCCAACCTCAGATCGGTGAAGCTTCAGGGATTGGGCGAGCCGATGCTCCATCCGCAGATCGCCCGAATCCTCCAAAAGTTCCAGGAGCGCAACATCCGCATCTGGACCATTTCCAACGGTACGCTTTTCAATACCGAAAAATATCGGCGGCTTATTCTCGATTATGTTTCGGACATCGCCGTGAGTTTTGATTCGGTCAACAAAGAGGTTTTTGGGTTTCTGCGCGGGACGGACATGGACAAGGTGATCCAAGGCGCAAGGCAGCTCATTGCCGAAAGGGACGATGCCCAAAAACAGGTGCTCATTGGGCTGAACACGACGGTGAGCCACAAGAATTTCACGGAATTGGATCGGTTCTATGATTTGGCCCGGGATCTGAAAATAGATTACCTGAGCCTCAACGAAGTCGAAAACTGGATGATCCAAACCGACCTCGGGTTCAAAGAATCCGCCGCGTTCGTTGCCGAATCCCGCAAACATGCCGCGGAGATCAAGAAGGCCGTGAGCCGGTTGCGTTTCAAATTACTGCGAAGCGGCATTCTTTCCTCCTATAGCAACTCCGGCAAGCGGCTCGGAAATTGTTTTTGGCCGTTCAAATCGCTCTTCATCTCCGTGGAAGGAGCGGTGACGCCCTGTTGTCTGCGCGTGAACCGGGAGCACGCCCTCGTGAAGGATCTCTTCAACGCGGGCTCTGTCGAGGAAGTCTGGGGCAGCGAGGCGTATCGCAACCTGCGCAAAGCGCATCTTTGCGGGGATCAATCGCATCCCCTTTGCGGCCAATGCCCGGACTAGAGTAGCGTTCCATCGCAAGGTTCACCGCAGATTTCACGCCCACAACTTCGATAGTCAATATTACCGGATGCTTGCCTGGCGGGCTTTAGCCGGCAATTCGAATTCCCCCTCGTTCCCAAGCTCCAGCTTGGGAATGCCACTGTTTTCGAAGCTCCAGCTTCGCAAACTTCGAAGCCGGACAGAGTGTGTTTTCAACCGCGCCAGGAGAAGTTCCCGGGGGCTCTTCTGTAGCCGCGATTTCAAGGCTGGAGCCTCGCAGAAAACCTCATTACCAAGCTGGAGCTTGGTAACGAGAACCTAAACGAGAACCTAACACGCGCGCTTAGGAACTGGAAACCTCGTCCGACTGCAAGGTGAGCGAGTCGTAAATCGCCAACCCGACTTCTTCGTCCTGCTCGCAAATTTTGCGCAGACGGAAACCGTGCCCCTCGACAAACTGGTTCAAATCCTCGAAAGAGACATTCCAGTTGTGCCACTCGCAAACGATCCGTTTGACTGCTCCTTTGATGAACTCGATTTCCGATTGAAGGAACTCCAGCTCCATCCCTTCGATGTCTATTTTGAGAAGGTCGATGGGACGGTCGCCAAACTGCGCCTTCCATGTTTTGGCGAGCGACAGGGCGGGTGCCTTGATTTGCTCCACATCCCCTTTCTTGGGAATATAATGGTTTTCTCCAAACGGTTTGGCGGAAGAAATGACGTTGGCCGAGGTGACAAAAAAATCGGTTTCCCCGGATTCCGTGGAGCACCCCACCACCCCCCAAAGCGCGTGGCAGTCCGCCAGCCCGTTCTTTTTCAGATGCCATTGCGCTTGTTCGATCATGGACGGATTCCCGTCGATGAGCACCCCGGCGAGCCCCTTGTCGCCTGTGGTTTCGAGCAGGTAGCAAGCGAACCACCCGACGTTGCACCCCAAATCGGCAAAGGTGCGAAGAGCCATACCCTCCGTCGCGGCACGGTAGGCCTGGGTTTTAAAGATCTCTTCCTGGAGGTAAAATCCGGAGATTGAGTGGATGCGGAGCACCGTCCCGTTCCCGGGCAACCGTCGCACAATGGGAAAGCAGCGCAGGAGAAAATTGAGGCCGCGGTAAATGCCGAGGGCATGCACCAAACGGAGTGTGGCCTTGAAGCGGGTGAGCCGGTAGACGAACCCTGTGCGCGTGCGGACGTTCATTCGGGCGCCACTGTTGGCGATTGCGGAGCGAAAATCAAGGGCAGTGGCGACCCCTGCGCAAATTGAGGGGTTGCCTCCCCCTTTTCTCCGGTTTATCCTGCGCCTTGCCGAACGGACCAACCCGCCTTTTCACGTGACTCTTCCCAAGAACATCCCTTCCAGCGGCGAGCCTCAAATCGGAGCGCTCCGTTCCTGCCCCCCTCCTTCGGAATCGGGTTCGATGCTGGAGCTGCCTGCCACGATGCCGTTAAGTGAAGCGATGGCGCGCTGCCTGGCTCGCACTGAAAAGTATGAGCCGTTCCTTGTGACCGACCCTAACGGTGCTGCGGCGCAAAGGGTGGAATTTTCGACGCTGCTGGAAGCGGCCAGCCAGACACTCTCCAGCCAACATCAGACATGGGATGAGGAGATCAAACGCCGCACCGAGATCGAGGAAGAACTCCGGTTTGCAAAGATGGAGGCCGAGGAGGCCAGCCGTTCCAAGAGCGAATTTCTGGCGAACATGAGCCACGAAATCCGCACGCCGATGAATGGAGTGATCGGGTTGACCGACTTGCTGCTGGATTCGCCCTTGCCGCCCCGGCAACGCGAATACGCGAAGACCATCAGCGACAGCGCCAATTCGTTGCTCGCGATCATCAACGACATCCTCGATTTTTCCAAAATCGAAGCGCGTCGGCTCACGCTGGAAACGGTCAATTTCAACCTGCTCGAAGTGGTGGAAGGGTCGATCGAACTCGCCGCCCGCGAAGCTCAGGACAAAGGGGTGGAGCTGGCCGAGTTTGTGAAGCCCAACGTGCCGATCCATTTGCGGGGGGACCCGGTGCGCCTGCGCCAGGTGCTCACGAATTTGATGAGCAACGCGGTGAAATTCACCTCCGAGGGGGAGGTCGTCGTCACCGTTTCCAAGGAAAGCGAACTCTCCGACCAACTCATCCTCCGGTTTGAGGTCACGGACACCGGAATCGGGATCTCCAAAGAAACCCAGAGCCGGCTCTTTCAGGCGTTCCGGCAGGCGGACACCTCGACTACCCGCAAGTTCGGAGGCACGGGCCTGGGCCTGGCCATTTCCAAACAACTCGTGCTCTTGATGGGCGGTGAAATCGGCGTGATCAGCACACCCGGCAGCGGTTCGACTTTCTGGTTTACGGCCAAACTGCAAGCCCAGGCAAACGCCCCGGCCACCGCCGCCACCGCTCCGCTGGATTTATGCGGGCTGCGGGTCTTGATCGTCGATGACAACCCGACCAACCGCCACATTTTGCATTGCCAGCTTTCCTCCTGGAAAATGGTTCCCACCTGCGTTGCCAGCGGCAAAGAGGCGCTCGTGACCTTGAAGAAAGCCCTCGCCACCAAACCGTTCGACCTCGCGATTCTCGACATGCAAATGCCCGAGATGGACGGGTTGATGCTGGCGAGCGCGATCAAGGCCGACCCGGAACTAGCCGGATTGTCGCTCATGATTTTGACTTCGATGGGGCGGCTCTCCAGCGAAAAAGTCCA
The DNA here is from genome assembly GCA_026398235.1 of Verrucomicrobiota bacterium. Taxonomy (GTDB): domain Bacteria; phylum Verrucomicrobiota; class Verrucomicrobiia; order Chthoniobacterales; family Chthoniobacteraceae; genus UBA695. Next base: position 15,471 of record JAPLTE010000046.1, on the reverse strand, counting down.
GCAAGCCGGGGTGGCCGCTTACCTGACCAAACCGGTCAAGCAATCGCTCCTCTACGACCAAATCGCCAGTGTCGTCTCCGGAATTCCCAAAGAAACCATGCCCGAACGTGTCATGCAAAAAGATATTTCCCCCAGTTCTCCCGCTACGAAAGCCACGCGCATCCTTGTTGCTGAGGACAATGTGATCAACCAAATGGTGACCCTCGGGCAACTTCAGAAGCTCGGGTATTGCGCCGACCTCGCCGTCAACGGGTTGGAAGTGTTGATCGCGTTACGGAACAAAGATTACGGAATCATATTAATGGATTGCCAGATGCCGGAAATGGACGGCTACGAGGCGACCCGGCGGATTCGCGCCGACACGAGCCTGCCGCGGCAGCCGAAGATCATTGCCGTCACCGCGCACGCCATGGCGGGCGACAGCGCGAAATGCCTGGCCTCGGGCATGGACGATTACATCAGCAAACCGGTGAAGCTTGAGGATCTGGGCGCAAAAATCGCCCGCTGGGAATCCAATGACACCGCGGAGAACCCGTCCGCAGCGGCATCCAACGGAGATTTTGCTTCCGGCGAACAAACGGCTCTCGACCCGGAGCGACTCGCAACCTTGAAGGAGCTGGACATGGATGGGGACGAACGGTTCTTTTTTTCCCTGCTCGAAACCTATCACCAGAGCGCGCAGGCGGATATCCAAGACCTCAAAGAAGCCCTCGAGAGCCGCAACCCGGCAAAGCTGCGCGACAAGGCGCATTCCCTCAAGGGCTCCAGCCGCAACATCGGCGCGAACGCCATCGGCGACACGTGCCAGGAATTGGAAACGCTCGCGGATTCCCAGAATCTCGAAGGCGCGGCGGAGTTGATGCACAAGCTGACCGACGCCTTTTCCAAAGTGGAGCAGGAGATTCGCCGCGAGATGGGCGGAAAATAAATCGTCTTTGCCTCGATCCAAGGGGCTTTCAAGCGGGCTCACGATCTGGTTGCGCCTGCTCCTCGGGTGAACTATCCCCGCCGACTGGGGGATCTTCCCCTTACCCCTCATTTTCTGGAACCGCAAGCGTGAACGGCAACGAATTAGGGACATGGATTCAGAGAGGATGACCAGTGCGGAATTCGGAAGATTGATTCTGCGAAAAAAGGGGGAAATCATGGATCATTGGCGAATCGGAGTGAGGTCTGTTTTCGGCCCAGAACTCAAACAAGTGCTCTTGGACCATAAGGTTTCGGCCCTGTTGGACGTGGTTGCAGAAGCTTTGGGGGCCATTCTCCCGCCCAGTGAATCCACTCAAACAGAGCTCGCGCGGGCGATGGAACACGGGGTTTTGCGAGCCGAACAGGGCTTCAGTGTCGGGCAGGTTATCCGTGAGTTTAGCCTGCTGCGCAAAGCAATCCGCGCAATTTGCATCGAAGAGGGGGAACAGATGACCGAGGAAGCTTTGAGCATCATGGTCGAGGTAATCGATACCGCAGCCGCCATCGGGTTGGCCCGGCTCAGCGAAAGACGGGAAGAGATGATCAAGGAAGAGACTGCACGCAAAATGTCCTTTATCGTGCATGATTTCAGAACCCCTTTGGGAGCCATTGCTTTGGCGGCGACAGAGACGCTGGATACCATTCCGGCAGCAGCCAAGACGCCCGAAATGATGGAGTCGCTGACCTCCATTGAGCGAAATGTGGAACAACTTTCCATCGGTATGGAGCAGACGATGAGGGAACTGGCCAAGGTTTTTTTGGAGAACGACCGTTTGCAAATCACCAATGTCCGGCTCTATGACGTTTCGGCGGATGTCATTGAAAATTTAACGCCAATGGCCCGCACAAAAAATGTGATCCTGCTTAACGAGGTCGATGCTGCAGCCGAGGTGGCGGCGGAACGGGACGCGCTTCATCGCATTCTCATGAATTTGCTCAGCAACGCCTTGCGTTACACCCGGGATGGTGAAATCAGCATCGCCAGCTCGAAAAGAGGGAGCAATGTCGAGGTTGTGGTGAAGGATACCGGGCGAGGCATCCTACCTGCAAAACTTGCCCGCATTTTTGAACCTGGGCAGAAGGGAGTCGGCAGCCCGGGGATGGGCTTCGGGCTGGCAATCGCCAAGTATCTGCTCGAACTGCAAGGCGGGAGCATCCGGCTCGAAAGCGCGGTGGAAAAAGGCACAACGGCCATTTTTACGCTGCCATCGGCAGCCTACCCCGAGGAGACCCTAAACCAGATAGGTGGAGCTACTCCACCGTGACGCTCTTGGCCAGGTTGCGCGGCTTGTCCACATCGCAGCCGAGCTTGACGGCCAGATGATACGCGAAGAGCTGGAGCGGGATCACGGTCAAGAGCGGCGAGAGGTAATCCGGGCAGCGGGGGATGTAGATCACGTCGTCGGCAACCTTGGCCAGCTTGGTGTCGCCTTCGGTGCCGATGGCGATCACCGGACCTTTGCGGGCTTTGACTTCCTCGATATTGGAGATGTTTTTGTCATACACCGAGTCGTCCGGCGCGATGAAGACGGAGGGGACTTCGGGGCTGATCAAAGCAATGACGCCGTGCTTGAGTTCCGCGCTCGGATGGCCTTCGGCGTGGATGTAGCTGATCTCCTTCATCTTGAGCGCCCCTTCCATTGCCGCCGGGTAGTTGAACTGGCGTCCCATGAACATCATCGCTTTCGCGTAGGAGTATTTCTCCGCGATGCTCTTGATATAGTCGCTCTGCTTGAGGATGGAGCGGACTTTCTCCGGGATGGCCTGGAGTTCCTCCATGATCTGGATGCCTTCGCTGGTGGAAAGGTGCCGGATGCGCCCGAGCAGGAGGCCCAGCAACGTCAACACAGTGACCTGCGAAGTGAACGATTTGGTGGCCGCGACGCCGATCTCCGGCCCGGCGTGCATATAGACGCCGCCGTCGCTCTCGCGGGCGATCGTGCTGGCGACATTATTGCAGATGCCCAGCGTGCGGTGGCCCTTGCGCTGGCTCTCGCGCACGGCGGCGAGCGTATCGGCGGTTTCACCGCTCTGGCTGATGGCAAAGACGACGGTGTCTTTGTTCATCGGCATGTTGCGGTAGCGGAATTCGCTGGCAAACTCGACTTCTGCGGGGATATGGGCAAGGCACTCCAGGACGTATTCACCGACCATCGCGGCGTGGCATGCCGTCCCGCAGCCGGTGAGGACAATGCGTTCGATGTCGCGCAGTTCCGCGGGTGTCATATTGAGGCCGCCGAGCTTGGCGGTGGATTCCTCGGTGGAAAGACGGCCGCGCATGGCGTTGCACAGAGACTCGGGCTGCTCGAAGATTTCCTTGAGCATGTAGTGCGGGTATTCCCCCTTGCTCACGTCGTCTTCGGTGAGTTCGACCTTGCTGACTTCGAAACCCGAAGCGCCGCCATTCAAGGTGGTGATTTCAAAATCATCGCCGTCCAAGGAAACAATGTCGTAGTCCCGCAGATAAACGGCTTCGCGGGTGTGGCCGACGATGGCGCTCACATCGCTGGCGAGGAAGTTCTCGCCTTTGCCGATGCCCAACACGAGCGGGCTGCCGCGCCGCGCGCCCACGAGCAGATTGCCAATGTCTTCGTGCATGACGGCGATGCCGTAGGTGCCGGTGACTTCCTTGAGCGCGTGCCGAACGGCCTCCACCAACCGCTTGCGGGTGGCCTCGCCGCCGAGGGCGTCATAATGTTTGCCGATCAGATGGGCGAGGACTTCGGTGTCCGTCTGCGATTTAAATGCGTGCCCTTCGGCTGCAAGCGTCTCTTTGAGTGCCTGGTAATTCTCGATGACACCGTTGTGGACCAGCACAAGTTTCCCGCTTTGGTCAAAGTGCGGATGCGCGTTCTCGTCGGTGACGCCGCCGTGGGTGGCCCAGCGGGTGTGCGAAATTCCGATGGAACCGCAAATCGGCTCCCGTGCGATTAAGTCGGCAAGATTTGCAATGCGGCCTTTGCATTTACGGATGCGCAACCCCCCATTGAGTGTCGCCAGCCCGGCGGAATCGTACCCGCGATATTCCAGCCGACGCAGGCCCTCCAGGAGGATGGGTGCCGCTTCGGATTTGCCGATGTAACCAATAATTCCACACATAATTTTTCTATACTGACAAATTTTGAGTCCAAGGGCAACATGTTCGCTGCTGTGCGGGCTTCAAAAGGTAAAAACCATGAAATCGACTCATTTTTCTTCATTCTCCTCCGTCACCAATTCCACCCTGGCCATCATCATGGGAGGCGGGGCAGGCACCCGGCTTTTCCCGCTGACCAAGGACCGGTCCAAGCCCGCGGTCCCGCTCGGCGGCAAATACCGGATCGTCGACATCCCCATTTCCAACTGCATCAACTCCGATCTGCGGCATATTTATGTCCTGACGCAGTTCAACAGCGCCTCGTTGCACCGTCATATCGCGAGCGCCTTTAAGTTTGACCGCTTTTCCCGCGCGTTCGTGGAAATCCTCGCCGCCCAGCAAACGCCCTCGGGCTCGCACTGGTACCAGGGCACGGCGGACGCGGTGCGCCAGAATCTGCAAAACTTCCTCAATCGTCCCTACGAATATTATGTGATCCTGAGCGGCGACCAGCTTTACCGGATGGATTTTCGCGACCTCCTTCGCCAGCACATCGAGGAAAAGGCGGACATCAGCATCGCCACGATTCCCGTGGAACGCTCGGCGGCTGCCGACTTGGGGATCATGCACACGGACGCCTCCCGCCAGATCACCCGGTTTGTGGAAAAGCCGAAGGATCCCGAACTGCTCGAGAGCCTGCGCATCCCCGCCGATCTGCTCGCCCAACTCGACAAGCACCCCGACGAAGAACTCTACCAGGCGTCGATGGGTATTTACATTTTTAATCGGCAGGCGCTCATCGAGGCGCTCGACAACGACCTCGTCGATTTCGGCAAGCACATCATTCCCCGTTCCATCGAGAAATACAAAGTGCAGTCTTACATTTTCCAAGGGTATTGGGAGGACATCGGGACGATCCGCTCGTTCTTTGATGCCAATCTCGCACTGACCAACACGAATCCGCCCTTCTCATTTTTCGACACCACGCGGCCCGTCTACACCCACGCGCGCTTTCTCCCGGCCAGCAAAATCCAAGGTGCGACGATTCGCAAAGCGATTATTTCCGACGGATGCGTCATTTCCGACGCGCAGATTGAGCGCTCGGTGATCGGCATTCGCTCCTTCATCAACAGCGGCACCACCGTGCGGCATTCGATCTTGATGGGGAACGACTTCTTTGATGCCGACCTGGCCCAGCGCGACCACAGCGGCATGGAACTGGGCATCGGTCGCAATTGCGTGATCGACCACGCGATCATCGACAAGAACGCGCGGATCGGCGACGGCGTGACGATCACCCCGGAAGGCAAGCCGGAGCATTTTGATGGCCCGAACTTTTACATCCGCGACGGCATTGTGATCGTGCCCAAGAACGCGACCATCCCGGCAGGGACGTGCATTTAGGGTGTCTGGGGCTTTGCGCGGAAAAGGAACGGGGAAATCCGATCGGGGTTCTTCCGGATAGTTCACACGAAGGGCGCAAAATGAAAAATGAGGCAGGCCGAATGAGCAGCCTCGTGGAGACTCTATTTCCATAGGGAGACTGCACATCCATGGGAGACTGCACATCCATAGGGAGACTGCACCTCTCATTAACACCGGGCTTTAGCCCGGTGATTGCACGCTGGAGATGTGACTAGCCGTTTCAACGGCTTTCCCAATCCCGCAGCTGAAGCCCATGACGGGTCACAAATCTGGCGAACTCTTCCGAAAACGAAGCGACCCGGTGGTGTTCCTCCTGCCCGGCAATATATTGCGCGACCGTTTTCACGTTGGATTCCGACACAGAAAACACCCCATAGCCTCTCCCTCATGCGAACTTGTCCGCGATCAGGGCATGAGCATTGATCCAATGCGAAGAACTTCCTTTTAAGAGTTGCACGACCTCATCGAGAGGAAGATGCGTCGGCAAATCGAGCAAAACATGCACATGATCGGGATTTACGAAGTTGATCTTCATGTAGATTTTTTTGCTCTCGGCATATTCGCTCAAATAGCGCGAGACCTGCGCTGCGGCATCCTTTTTAAGAATCCGTTCGCGATTCAGGGTTCCCCAGATCAGATGAACCCAGCAGCGGGAGTAGGAGTGCGTTCCCATTCCGTTTTGTATAAGCCGTTGAAACGGCTAAGTCCATCTTGCAGAGGTAAGCACCGGGCTGAAGCCCGGTGTTAATGAGAGGTCACTTCCGCGCGCTTTTCCTGTATTTTTCCTGTTTTCCTGGCTTCCTGATTTTCTTTTTTCAGAAACTTGCCGCTTGATGGGGGAAGGCCCCTCCGGTACAGGTTAGGCAAATGGCTGAAGTCCAATCCACCACTGTTTCCGGCGAGATGACGCTGCGCTTCATTGAATTCGTGCGCCTGCACTCGCAAAACGCCGCTTTTTGCCTGGGGCTCATCCCCCACCCCCAAACCGGCAAGCCGGAGGCGAACCTCGCCCTCGCACGGATGCTGATCGACCAGCTTGCGGCGATCGCCTTCAAAACCAAAGGCAATCTCACTTCGGACGAGGAAACTGTCATCAACAACGCGCTCTCCCACCTGCAAATGGCCTACGTGGAGGCCCAAAAGAACGAAAAAAAATCCGTCAGCGAAGCGGCCCAATAAGTTTATCCCATGGCGGCAAAATCTCTCAAAATTGGAGCGCTCACCCTCGGCGGGCGCAAACCGGTCTTCATCCTCGGCCCGTGCGTCATTGAATCCGAAGCGTTTGTGCGCCGGATGGGCAAAAAGCTCAAAACGATCTGTGACGATCTCGGGGCGCAGTTCATCTTCAAGGCTTCCTACGACAAAGCCAACCGCACTTCGGTCGATTCGTTCCGGGGAATGGGGGTGCGCGCCGGGTGCGAACTGCTCGCCTCGATCGGAGCTGACCTGGGCGTGCCGGTGACGACCGACATCCATTCGCCCCAGGAGGCGGAAATCGCCGGGGAATGGATCGACGTGCTGCAAATTCCCGCTTTTCTCTGCCGCCAGACCGACCTGTTACGGGCCGCCGCCGAAACCGGCCGCGTGGTGAATGTCAAAAAAGGACAATTCCTGGCTCCCTGGGATATGAAGAACGTCGCCACGAAGCTGCAACGCTTCGGCTGCAGCCGGTTTTTCTTCACCGAACGCGGGGTCACTTTTGGATACAATAATCTTGTAGCCGACATGCGTTCATTGTATTGGTTACGAGAAGGCGGTTACTTGGTCATGTTTGACGCAACTCACTCCGTGCAACGCCCCGGCGGCGCGGGAGACAAGACAGGAGGCGATGGTGTGCTCGCCCCGGTTCTTGCGAGGGCGGCGGTAGCCGCAGGATGCGATGGGGTTTTTATCGAAACGCACGAAAATCCCGCCAAAGCCCTTTCCGACGGGCCCAACCAAATCCCGCTGGCAAAACTGCCTGCGCTGTTAAAAAAATTGCAAGCGATTCATGAATTGGCGCGATAACTCGATGGCTTGGCCGCACCTCAGATCCCGCAAAGCGCTGAACCTGGCCCTCGCTCTTTGCGTGCTGGCCCTGGGGATCTCCCCGGGCGAGGCGAAGTCCAAAGCCAGGAAGACCGCCACGCCGACCCCGGCCCCCGCCGATGGGAAAAAAGATTTCGACGTTCCGATTCCGATTAACCACGACGCCAAGGGGGTGCGCATTCCCATCTACTCCCCCGAGGGAGTGCTCCAGATGATGTTTGAGAGCGAGATCGCCTTCCGAATGGATGCGCAACAACTCCGGCTGACCCAACTCAAAATCGAGACCTACGATGGGGGGGGCAAGCCGGAAATGGTCATCGAGATGCCCAATTCCGTCTTTGATTTGAAAACCCGCGTTTTCTCCAGCGTGGACCCGGTGACCATCCGGCGCACCGATTTCGAGGTGACCGGAGCGAACATGACCTTTGACACAGAGACGCGGATGGGAAAATTCACCGGACCGGTCCGTATGTTGATCTTTAAACCTGACACTCAAGAAGTGCCCCCTCTTTCCCAATGAATCGAACGAAAACTCTCACCCTGGCCCTTGCCGCCGCTTTCTCCTCTTCTTTTTCGCAAGCCCCCCTTTGGGCCGCCAGCGAGTTCCGGGTGGTGGCGGAAACAGGGCTGGAAATCGGGAACAACGAAAAACCCAAACCAATCCCTGAAAAAAAGCCCAAGCCGGTGACTCCCCTTGCGGAAAAGAAAGCGACGGAAATCACCTGTAGCGGGGAAACGAGTTTTGACGCCAAAGCCGGAATGGCGGTGTTTATCCAAGAGGTGAAAGTCAATGATCCGCAATTTGCGCTGTCGGCCGACAAATTGACGGCTTATCTTAAAAAAGCGGTGAAAGAGGCAGCCAAGAGCGGAAATTCGGCCACGCCTTCGGCCCCCCCCGAGGCCAAAGCGGACGCATCGCCCACGAGCGGCCTGGAACGTGCCGTTGCAGAGGGGAATGTGGTGATCACCCAGGACAAAGTGGATGAAAAAACCGGCGAGGTCACCCATTACATCGGCAAGGGAGCCCGGGCGGATTACAATGCCGCGACCGGCGAAATGACCCTTTCCGGATGGCCGCAGATCCAGCAGGGCCTCAACAACCAGGTTGCCACCGAGGAAGGCACCATCATGAAGATGGACAAAGAGGGCCACCTCACCACCAAAGGCCCGAGCATGACGGTCATCAAGTCCGAGCCCAAACCAGCCAAGACACCGTGAACACCGTTGCCCAAATCCCTGAACCCACCGCAGCCACAGCGCTCCAGCCGATTCTGCGAACCGAAAAACTCGTGAAAATCTACGGCGGTCGCGCCGTGGTCAACGGGGTGGAGTTGAACATCAAGCCCGGCGAAGTCGTCGGAGTGCTGGGCCCCAACGGAGCGGGAAAAACCACCACATTTTACATGGTCGTCGGCCTGGTCCGGCCCAACGGTGGCCGCGTGATTTTCAAGGACCAGGACGTGACCGATTTTCCGATGCACCGCCGGGCGCGCATGGGGATGGGGTATCTGCCCCAGGAAGAGTCAATCTTTCGTAAGCTGACTGTGGAGGAGAACATCATGGCGATCCTCGAAACCACGGACAAAACCAAGCGGGAGCGCCGCCAACGGTGCGAGGAATTGCTGGCGCAGTTTGGCATCGAGCACGTCGCCAAACAGCAGGCGTTGACGTTGAGCGGCGGCGAGAAGCGCCGCTTGACCATCGCCCGCTCGCTGGTGAGCAACCCGAGTTTGCTGATGCTCGACGAACCGTTCAGCGGCGTCGACCCGATTGCGGTTTACGACGTCCAGCAGATCATCGTAAACCTGCGCAAGACCGGCCTCGCCATTTTGATCACCGACCACAACGTCCGGGAGACGCTTTCCATCGTGGACCGCGCCTACCTGATTTTTGAAGGACGCGTGGAGAGCGAAGGCTCGAAGGAATTTTTGGTCAACGACCCGATCAGCCGTCAATTGTATCTCGGCGAACGCTTTTCAATGTAATTAACCCCAAACAGGAGGAAAACCAATGCAAGTAGCTAATGTAAACCTGCCCATCAAAGTCACCGGCCGGCATGTGAGCGTGACCGAACCGATTAAAGATTATGCGATCAAGAAAGTGGAGGGACTCCACCTTGACTATCCGCGCATTATCGAGGCGCAGGTTATCCTGGACGTTCAGAAGTATCGCCACCTGGCCGAAGTGATCCTCCACTGTGCCAACCACATCACCATCGAAGCGACCGCCGAGTCCACGGATCTGTATGCCTCGCTCGACGAAGTGATGGCCAAGATCGCGCAACAAATGCGCAAGTACAAGACCCGGATCATGCGTCAACACCGGCCGCGCCATGGGGAAGTGCAGCAAATCGATGCGCAGATTCTGGACATCGAGGGATTTGAAGAAAAAGCCGAGATGACCCCGAGCGTCATCCAGACCGAAAAATATCCGGTCAAGCCGATGTTCCTCGACGAGGCGGTGCTCCAGTTGGAAGTTTCGGACCGTCCGCTGGTGGTCTTCACCAACGCCGAGACCAACAAAATCAACGTGCTCTACCGCCGCAAAGACAAACGCATCGGGTTGATTGAGCCGAGCTTCGCCTAAAGCCTGTTCACCAATCCCAAAAAAAACGAAAGGCAAAGGCAAAAACAATCTGGAACTCAGGAAATCAGGAAAGAGACTTTTAAAGAGGGTCTTTTTGCTTTGTTCATCCCGGTTTTTCCTCTGTCTTTTGCTTTTTTCTGAGTTCCTGAGTTCCAGATCACTTCTCTTCTGGGATTCCTGAACACTGCCCAGGCCAGTCCTACCAAAAACCTCCGGATGAAACCCAAGGAAAAATACAAGGCGCTAACCGTCGGAGAATTCTACACCCGCTATGCCGAGGATCTCTCCCTGAGCCTCCTCGGCTCGGCGGTCGGGCTCGACCGGATCATTAAAGAGCCGACCATTAACCGGCCGGGGTTGGCCATTTCGGGTTTCTTCGACTATTTCGCCTCCAAACGCATCCAGGTGCTCGGGAGCGCGGAGTTGGCCTACCTGCGCAAGCTTACCGCGCAGGAAGTCCGGGAGCGGATCAAAGAAGTCGTCCGCCGCCGTATCCCGTGCCTGATTGTGGCCCGCGGGAGCCGACCGCCCAAGCATTTGCTGGAGGTGGCGGAAGCCGGGGGGATTTCCGTGTTCCGCACCTCGATGGTGACGATGAATTTCATCAACGCCGCCACCCTGGCGCTCGAAGATGAGTTTGCCCCCACCATTACCGAACATGGCAGCATGGTCGATATTTTGGGCGTGGGCACGCTGGTGCGCGGTTCCGCCGGGATCGGCAAGAGCGAATGTGTGCTGGGGCTGCTGGAACGGGGGTACCCGCTCGTCAGCGACGATGTTACCCGGCTGCGCTTGCTCGACGGGCGCCATCTCGTGGGCACCGCGCCGGAGTTGACCCGCCACCACATGGAAGTGCGCGGCGTCGGCATTATCAACGTTTCCTCCATGTTCGGCATCCGGGCGGTGCGGGTGGAAAAAATGCTCGATTTGATTGTTACGTTAAAAGACTGGCAAGATTTGGAAGAGCCGGATAGAATAGGCCTCAACCAACAATTTCACGAGATATTGGGCGTTCAAGTTCCACATATAATCATCCCTGTGCGCATCGGTCGCGATCTCTCCCGCCTGGTAGAAGTCGCGGCGCTGGATCGCAAGCTCAAGAGCATGGGGCAGGATAGTGCGAAGGAATTTAACGACCGGCTCATGAAATCAATGCAAAGAAAACGGTGATGGGCCTTTTAAGCCGGAAAACCACAACGAATCAGGATCAAGCGATCGCCAAAGAGTTCACAATTTTGAACCGACTCGGGCTCCATGCGCGCCCGTCGGCCATGTTTGTGAAAATTTCCAACCGGTATAAAGCCGAAGTCTGGGTGGAAAAAGATGGCGAACAAGTCAATGGCAAGAGCATCATGGGACTCATGATGCTGGCCGCCGGGCAAGGCTCCAAACTGCTGGTGAGCTGCGAAGGCCCCGACGCGGAACAGGCCTTGAACGAAATCGAATCGCTCATCCTGCGCCGTTTCGACGAGGAATAACTCCCTTGGCAGACGTATCAGGAAGGGCGACCGTGCTCGGGCAATTGCACTTTCCGCCGACCTCGAATCGAGTCCGCCCATCCGGGTTGCTGCACAGGATAGGCGAGTGCATTGAGTAGCCTCTTGAGGCGAGTTCTTCTTGAGCTGGTTCTCCTGCCACCTTGCCGGGGACAATTGGGGAATGCCATGTTATTTTGGTTACATAAACCCTTGCAGGAAGCCGTTTTTGGCGCAAAAATCACCTTCGCGTGAACCCATCCGGTTCCCTAAACCCAAATGAGCGAAACCCATCAACGCATTGAACGGCGGTTCCACGGTGTAGGCGTTTCGCCCGGCATCGCTCGGGGCACCGTGTTCGTGCTGCGCCCCGAGGACGAGGAGCCGCCTTCACGCAAGATCGAGGAATGGGAAGTGCCCGGAGAAATCACCCGCTTCGAAGCGGCGCTGGTGAAAACCCGCGAGCAGATCCTCGAAATGCAGATGCGGATCGCGGGGGCGATCGGGGCCAAGGACGCGAGTATTTTCGACGCGCACTTGCTCGTGGTCGAAGACCGCACGCTCATCGACGAAGTGCTGCGCACGCTTTCGCGCGACCTCTGGAATATCGAGCATGTTTTCCAACAGGTAGCCGATCGGTATTCCAAAACGCTGAGCGAAATCGACGACCCGTATCTGCGCGAACGCGCCCTGGACATCAATGATGTTTGCCGCCGCGTGGTGCGCAATTTGATGGGGCACGATGCCAAAAGCCCGACGCAGATCGACGTGCCACACATTCTCGTTGCGCACAATCTGACCCCTTCGGACACGGCGCAACTCAACCGCCATCTCGTGCTTGGGTTTGCGACGGATGTCGGCAGCCGCACTTCGCACACGGCCATCATGGCCCGTTCGCTGAATATCCCGGCGGTTGTCGCCCTGCACAACATCAGCGAATCGCTCCTCACGGGGGACCAAATCCTTTTGGACGGTTACAGCGGGATGGTGATCGTCAATCCGACCGACCAGACGCTCTGGGAATACGGCGAACTCGAAGTCAAAAAAACCGCCGTCGAAGACAAGCTTGAAGAGTTGCGTGAAACCGCCTCCACCACGCTGGACGGCCGCCACATCACCCTCTCGGCCAACATCGAGATGCCTGGGGACGTCGAACTCGTCAAGCAAAGCGGCGCGGAGGGGATCGGGCTGTATCGCACCGAATTTTTCTACCTCAACAAAGAGGAACTTCCCAACGAGGAGGAGCAATACCAAAATTATTGCGTCGTGGCCCGCGAGATGGGCCAGCAATCGGTGATCATTCGCACGCTCGACCTCGGCGGCGACAAGTTTATGAGCGCGCTGCAACTCCCCTCGGAGTTGAACCCGTTCCTGGGCTGGCGCGCCATCCGGTTCTGCCTGGAACGCGTGGATGTTTTCAAAACGCAACTGCGGGCGATCTTAAGAGCGAGCGCATTGGGTAATATCCGCATCATGTTCCCGATGATCTCCGGCGTGGACGAACTCCGGCGCGCCAACGCCGTGCTGGAGGAATGCCGCCAGGAACTCCGCGTCGAGGGGGTGGCCTTCAACGAGGAGATGGAGGTCGGTGCGATGATCGAAGTCCCCAGTGCCGCGCTGGTGGCGGATCTGCTGGCCAAGGAAGTCGATTTCTTCAGCATCGGCACCAACGATCTGATCCAGTACACGATCGCCGTGGACCGGATCAACGAGCGCATCGCCCACCTGTATGAGCCGACGCATCCCGCCATCATTCGGTTGATTAAAATCATCGTGAACGCGGCCCATGCCCACAATCTGTGGGTCGGAGTTTGCGGTGAAATGGCGGGCGAAATCGCGCTCACGCCGCTTTTGGTGGGCCTGGGCGTGGACGAGTTGAGCACCGGAGCCGCGCTCGTGCCGCGCGTCAAACGCGCCGTGCAGAGCCTGGATGTCGGCGTCTGTTTGCAATTGGTGGATGAGGTCAAAAACATGGAATCCGCCGACGCCATCCTGGAAAAATGCGAGGCCGTCGCCAAAGCGCATTATCCAGAATTGATGGCGTAGAAGAGCGCCATTCTCTGAATTGCATTGGGGTGTTGCATTGGGGTGTTGGTTGCATTGGGGTGTTGCATTGGGGTGTTGCATTGGGGTGTTGCATTGGGGTGTTGCATTGGGGTGTTGCATTGGGGTGTTGCATTGGGGTGTTGCTCCGTTCCCGCTCCGTGGCCCCGGAGGGGCTCTGGAAATTAGCCGGTGGTGCAAGCCACCGGATTCGGATACCATTGCGCCTCGCCCCGGAGGGGCACAGGAAATTAGCCGGTGGCGCGAGCCACCGGTTTCCGATAGGATTGCGTCCCGCCCCGGAGGGGCACAGGAAATTAGCCGGTGGCGCGAGCCACCGGTTTCTCGATAGAATACCCACTCGCCCCGGAGGGGCGGCGGAACATTACGTATTATGTCTTCAACCCACCTCAGCTTGCATTATCATCTGGTTTTTGGAACCAAGCGCCATGACCCGTTTATCGCTCCGATCTGGAGGGATCGACTTCACGCCTATCTGGGAGGCGTTATGGGCACAATGGGCGGGGTGCCGTCCATCATCGGCGGCGTGGCGGATCATGTGCATTTGTTGGTCGGATTGCGCGCCACGCACCGTTTGTCGGATGTGATGCGGGAACTCAAATCGGTTTCCTCAACCTGGGTGCATGAAGAAATCGGCAAGCCCGAATTTGCATGGCAGGAGGGTTATGGCGCATTTACGGTAAGCGCCTCCATGTTGGAAACCGTCCGCAATTACATCAAGCATCAAGAAGAACATCATCGCACCCGGACATTTCATGAGGAATATGAGACGATGCTGCGAAATAGCGGGGTGGCATTTGATGCGCGATATTTATGACAGAGCCGCCGCCCCTCCGGGGCGACTGCATGCGGGGCGCGTTCCGGTGGCTTGCGCCACCGGCTAATTTCCACAGGCCCTCCGGGCCAGAGGAGTTGCCTTTCCGCGATTTGCTGCGGCCGGATGTCCATCACAGAACGTCGCTGCTGTTCCGGGCCAGAGGAGTTGCATTTCCACGATTTGCTGCGACCGGATGTCCATCACAGAACGTCGCTGCTGTTCCGGGCCAGAGGAGTTGCCTTTCCACGATTTGCTGCGGCCGGATGTCCATCACAGAACGTCGCTGCTGTTCCGGGCCAGAGGAGTTTGCCTTTCCACGATTTGCTGCGACCGGATGTCCATCACAGAACGTCGCTGTTGTTCCGGGGGCCAGAGGAGTTGCCTTTCCGCGATTTGCTGCGACCGGATGTCCATCACAGAACGTCGCTGTTGTTCCGGGGGCCAGAGGAGTTTGCCTTGCCGCGATTTGCTGCGAGGCCAGAGGTGCTTGTGATTCTGCAATCAGTGTGGGCCGAAGAAGCTTACCATTCCGCGATTACCGTTGGGCCGATGGGATACCGGCCGCAGTCGCCGCCATACAGCGTGAGACCGCCTTGGATGCATTGGTCGCCCGGAACGGCACAGCGCAAGAGCAGCGGGGCGCCGCCGCTCCCGGCGCGGATACGATCCAAAAGCTCCCCTTCCGCCACGAGGTTTAATAAATAACCGTAGCACCCTTTGATCCCTTTCAGATACGAAAGCGCCCCGCGGCTGTCGTGTGGGTGGTCGGGTATTATTGAATAGTATACCCGCACCCCGTTGAGCAACATTTCGAACGCCGTGGGATGTCCGTGCGCATCAGTCTGCGGGGCGTCCATGCGGCGCGAGGAGGCTTCGCACAGGATGTGCAGACGCTTGGCGCAAGCAAGCTCATCCGGGCGCAAATCGAGGTTCCATTCAAAAAAGCCGTTGCCGAATCCGTGGCACTGCCCGGTCTGCCGGGCTTCGTCGGGCGAACTCCATGTCCCGCTCCATTCGGCCCGGTTCCAGGC
>JAPLTE010000011.1 GCA_026398235.1 Verrucomicrobiota bacterium | reverse complement strand
TATCGGCTAAGCCAGGGACTCCGCCGGTCCAGTTGCCGGCAGTAGCCCAAGCACCAGTGGCTGCGTCGCTTTTCCATGTCCCACTCGCCGCAAAGGACGACTGACTGACCCCAAGCAGGGAAACCGCAGCAACAATCACCGTGCTGAACAGGTTACAAACGGGAACGCAAACGGGAACGCAAGGTGTGTTTGGCTTTCGGAAAAACTGAAAGGGGTTTTTCATAAAATGGGTTTTTGAGAAGAGTGTTTCTGAAGAGTAAAACGCATCAGCCAAGCTGAGCTTGGCTGATGCATGGAGAGCAGCGCTCTACGCTAACCTCGCGCACGGCGACGCTGAAGCGCAGTCAAGAGGCCAAGGCCGCCAAAGACAAGGGCGACACTCGAAGGCTCTGGAACAATGCTGTAATTATCGAAAAACATGCGGTTGTCGCCCGCGTTGGTGGGAGCGCCATCCACCACCTGAGGATCGGCAAGGTTCCAAGTGGCGGCAACAGCCCCGACGTTCGTCGCATCCGGGAGATCGCTGGCGCCAAAGGTCTGCGTCGGATAAAGCGCCGGATTAAGAGCTTCGGACAACGTCCCCAGCGGGGTAATAGCAGCGCTGTAGGACTTGTTGGGCAAGTCGATAGCCAGCGAGAGATTATAAATGGAACCCAGGCTGATTTCAATCCCCGTGAAGACATTCACGCCCGCGGCATTTTCCGTATAAACTCCATAATAGCCGGGATCATACACGACACTGAGGGCAGCATCAGAGGCCTTGAACAGAACCGCAAAGAGTTTGTCTCCGGCGACATTGCGGACTGTCCATCCAAAACTATCCATTGTCGGATAGGCCACAGTGGAGGGATCAATGCCAAATTTCACATTAAAAGCAACGGGCTGCCCCCAATAGACAGCTTCGTTGACCGGGCTCCACAACTCCACGCTCGACTGAGAAGGCGCCCCCCAGGAACCCCCTATCTCGGCCCACAAATCTCCAGAATGATTCGGCCATCCAGTGCTTGCCGCATCATCCTGAAAAAGATCCGTCGTCACCCAATGGTATGTGGCGAGATTCGGAGCGGCAACTTCATTATAAATACCGAGCGGATTATAGGAATCGCCGGTGTAGTTCCCATCGGGCAGTTTCAACCAATAACTCACGGCCTGATTGCGGGTATAACCATCGAAGTCATCGTAGAAACCTGCCTGCGCCGAGGTTTGGAGCAGGAGGGCGCATATACCTGCAAGAAGAATGCTACGTTTCATATTTTTGAGGGGTTAGGAGGGTTGTTGCTGGGATTACGGAGAGGGAGAATTGGGCGCTAGGGAACGCTTACAACCTTGGCTTTAACCGGAACGGCGGGAGGAGGAGGGGGAGAAGACCGCCGCACCACTGTGCCCGCTTGAGCACTGGGCAGCATGGCACCAAGAAACGCTACAGCAAGTGCTATGGAAATTTTTTTAGAAAGAGGTGCAGTTTTCATTCGAGACAGTTTTAACGCATAAAAAGCATGGCGTCTAGGATAATTTTAATAACCAGGCTGTGCATCATTGCTTTCAGCGCGTAAGGTTTCGCCTACAAGCCCTTCAGGGGCGGCAAGGAGGCCGGAGGGCGTATCCCCCAACGGAGGAATCAGATCGTGCTTGAGGCAGTATTTCACCAAGGCGGCGTCTGAGTTGAGCCTTAATTTTTCGGTCACCCGTGCACGGTAGGTGCTGATGGTTTTGGGGCTGAGCGTGAGCCGGGCGGCGATTTTTTTGAGGCTTCGACCTTCCGCGAGCATGATGAGGACCTGCATTTCGCGCTGGGAGAGGGTGTCGTGGAGCGGTTTTTCACTGCTTTCGTCGGTTGCATCCGCCAAGGCGAGCGCAAGCCGGCGGTTGATGTAGCGCTGGCCAGCGAGTAAAAGTCTGATCGCGGTGAGGAGTTCCTCTGCCGGGGTATCCCGCGAGAGGTAAGCCGCGGCTCCGCATTTGACGGCACCGCGGCCGTAGATGTGAATGGGGTTTGCGCTGAGCACAAGCGTGGGGATAGGGACGGAGAGACGCCTGGCTTCCTGGATCAACTCAAATCCGCTGCGGTCGCTGAGGTTGATGTCGCAAATCATGAGGTGCCAAGGTTGAGCGAGCAACATTTCGTGTGCCTGGGCAAAACCGGAAGCGTGGCCGAAGGTGGCTTGGGAATGCCACCGCAGGATGATGGCCGCAATCCCCTCCCGGAAGATGGGTTGCATGTCCGCCAGTAAGATGTGCGGTTCCTGCGGGTGTTGTTTTGTCTCCATTTACCCAAGATGTGGGTTTAGACCGTGCAAGGACGCCTTAAACTAAATTTGGTTACGGCAAGAGGCTGGAATATCACTTTATATGCGATGGAGCGATCAGCACACTCCATGCCGCAAGCGCATCACAGCGTTGGGCGGAGGCGTCGCAAAGGTCACCAGCGGCGAACTGCGGTGCTTGCCGGGACAATGCCCAAAGCCAATCGGCGATTTCGGCTGCCTGGCCGGGAGCGAAGGCACCGGTGTAGGGGCGGGTGGCGAGTTCACGGGCGGTGGAGCCATCGCGCGGGCCGACCCAGAGCAGCGGGCGCGGGAGGGTGAGAAGGAGGCCGAGTTTGCTGGGCCAGAGCATCCCTTTGACTGCGGGCAGCTGCGTCACAACGCAGCAGTGGCAGCGCAGGAGGGATTCGCGCAATGCGTCGCGTTCGACATAGGGGTGGAATTCACAATGCCGAAGGCCAAGCTGGCTGGCATACTGCTGGGCGGCGCGCCATTGCGGACCGCCGCCCTGGAAGAGCAGCCGAAGGTCCGGGCTTTGCTGCTCCAGGAGGGCTTGCGCTTGGAGAAGCGTCTGCCATTCGTGGCCGCGCCCGAGATTGCCCGAGTAAATCCAGGTCCAGGGGGCCTGGGGGATACCGGCGGTCGCGAGCGATGGCGCGTTTTCTTCAAAAATCCAGGGCCGGATGATTTCCGCCTCGATGCCGTAGGACCGGAGGCATTCGGCCATGTCCTGATCGAGCACAATCACCTTCTCGCATTTTCTGTAACACCATCCCATCGCTGCGGCGACCGTTTTGGAGAGAATGCCGGAGGGAACTTCCCCCAGCGCCACGGCGATTTCGGGGTAGAGGTCCATGATCCAGTGAAAGGCGCGAGCCCGGTGGCGCAGGGCGAGCAGGGTGGCGACCAAAAGGAGGCAGGGAGGGGAGCTTGCGGAGATCACCACATCGGCCCGTGGCCGAAGGAGGCCATCCCATAAAAGGGTTGCAAGCGCTTTGATCTCCCGCTTCATGCGCCCGCCTTTGCCTTGCCCGGCGTGATAACTCTGGCGCGCGGCCACGAAATCAACCGTATGGCCTTGGGCTTGGAGGGCAGCAGCAAGTTGCTGTAGAAGAATCCCGGTGGGAGCGGGATCGGGCGGAAAATATTGGTTGAGGAAAAGAATGCGCATGGAAAGGCCAAGGGGGCTACTAAATATTATGGCACGGATTGGACCGCCGCTTTTTCATGCGCGGGGGTCCCCTTTCCCATTTGCCGTGCAGAAAAACGATTTGCTCGTTGCCGCACCCCGTCCGTGCGGCGTTCAAACAGGAACCACATCAGCGCCGAAGCCCCCAAGCAGAGGATGAAATAGAAGGCAAACCAGCAAATGCCGTTGACCCCAAAGCTCAACCGATGGCCTTTGAGAAAGGTCGAGGCGATGAGAAACTGGATCGGAAAATGCACGACATAAAGGGTGTAGGAGATTTCCGAGAGAACAATACCGATCCGCCCCAGGAGCCGGTCTTTCAATCGAGGCGTAAGCAAGCTGCAGAGCCAAAAGGCAAAGGCCGTTCCCAACACAAAATCATGCCCCAACACCGATTGCGTTTTGGTTGCAACCAGGCAGCCCAAAAAAAACGCGCCCGTGAGAGCAAAGTAAACGGGGTGGCTTGTCACGCGAAGGACGGCGGGCCGCGTCGAAACCCACCAAACGCCCACGCCCATCAACCAGATCAAACCGTTGCAAACCAATCCCGTCGGCAAAAGCCATGCGATCAAGCCAAAAGCGGTCCACATTCCCAGCACGACCGGCAGATTGCGGTGGGCTCGTGAGCTATAAACGCAGCCGCACGCCGCCAGAGGGAATAACACATAATACCAAAATTCGTTGGCCAAGCTCCAGAGCGGCCCATTGGAACCAAAACAAGGGACCTGGATTGTCTGGAGAAAAATGAGATTCCCGAAGAAGGTGCCGGGCGTAAAACTGTTCTCCCCGGGAGCCGGGCCGGAACAAAAAAGGTGCCGCAACGCTCCGTTATAAATTTCGGGCGCGAAATGGCGGCCCGCAAGATCGCACGCCAAGGTCAAGAGCAAGGCGGGCAGGAGCGCCATCCATAAACGGATCAGCCGCGCGAGCGCGTAATTGAGCCAGCCAAATCGCGCTGTTTGGAGCGCTTTGCAAACCCCTCCCCCGACAAAAAAGCCCGAGAGGACAAAGAAAATCATGACCGCTTGATGGCCAAGCCCGGTGGCGAAATAAAAGAGCTTGGCCGAAACACCGGGGGCGGCAAGCTTGCCGAAATCATCGATCAGAAAGCCCCGCAAATGGCTGGCCATGACGGCGACGGCACTCAACCCCCGGACAAGGTCGAGCGTTTCATTGCGATTTTTACTGAACATAGTTTTGAAATGAGCACGTTGGGATTCTGTAACGCACGCAGTACCAAATTTTCTTGATGACCTCCCAGCGGGCATAGTCCCGGTCGTAGGCATCTCGATCGAACCGGGCATCTACCGGCAGGGAAATAAAAGTGATCTCGGGCAGTTCGTGGTGAAAGGTTTCCCAAGCACGCGAGGAATGGTACTGGGAGGTGACAATCGTCACAGTTTGCGCGCCAGCCTTGCGCAGAATAGGAGCGCAAAAGCGGGCGTTTTGGAAGGTGGAACGCGAAAGAGGCTCAACGGAAATAGCTTGGGAGGGGACTCCCAATTGGACCAGCAAATCGCGGTTCGTATAAGCATCATCATACCCAGCCACCAAAATGCGCGGGGCAATCCCTTCATGAAAACAGCGTGCCGCAAACCGGGCCCGCGATTCGACGCCGCCCGGAACCACGATGAAATCCGAGTTCATCCTGGGGTCCACCCGCACGAGAAGCCATCTCGGGGGCGCCCAGAGTGCTGCGGCAAGCAGCAGGCAGGGGATGGATGCAAAACCCGCCAGGATTAAGAGGCGTTTTGTGGCTGTTCTCAAACGTGGGATGATTTTTCACAAGCTGGGTTCCCTCGCACCACGGCACCCGGCGGGACGTTCTGCAGCACTACACTTCCGGCGCACACCATGCTGTCGGGCCCGATTTCGATTCCAGGCGCTATAAACGCTTGAGCGGCAATCCATGAGCCGCGGTGCACTGTGATCGGTTTCGTCACCAAATCAAATCCCGGAGAATGGAAACGATGCGAACCGGTGCACAAAAAGGCGCGGGGTGAAATGCAAACGCTCGACTCGATGACGACCGAGGCCAGGCTCAAAATCAACACCTCATCGCCCAACCAGACATCGTCCCCCACCCTCAATCGCCAAGGAAAGGTGATATTCACATGGCTGCGCACCACCACGCGCTGGCCCACGGTGGCACCGAAGAACCGAAGCAGCGCAACACGCAAAAAAGAAGGCCAGGGCAGAGCATTGGCGAAAAAAACGAACCGGACCAGAAACCACAGCAGTTCCTTAACTCGCGATGCGCCCCGGTCGAAGTGTGGTATTTCGTAGCCTTTCAGTTCCATCGGTTTTTATATTAAGGGTTGGCAGGGGATATCTCTGGGCATGAACTCGTCATGGGCAAACCGCTCGCTCATAGGCCTCCGCATACATCTGTTGGAGATTTTCCCATGCAAAGTGCTCGTGAGCCCAGCAGGCAAGACGTGTTCGATCGGCTTCCGTCCATTGCCTGCCGATCTTGTCAGCCGCAAGGAGGATTCCGGAGGCAATCGAATCGACTTCCGGTTTTGTGATAAAAACTCCATCCATCTGAGCATAATCTCGCCACGGGGTTTGGTCGGTCGTCATCACGGGCGTCCCTGCATAGAACGCTTCCAGCACGGCAATCCCAAAATTCTCCGCATGGGTGGGCAGACAGAAAAGATCGGCTCCTTGGATGTAAGGCCAACGTTCCCCCCCCCAGACGGGCCCCACCCATTCCAAAACGGGCAGCGATTGAGCCATCGCCCGGGCGGTCGCTTTAAGTTGGGCCAGGTAGGCCGGATCGCCATCTCCAACGATGACCAACTTCCATCCCTCAACTGCTGAGCCGGATCTAGCCAACGCCTGGATGAGCATATGCAAACCTTTTTTTACGTCGATCCGGGAAAGAAACAAGAGCACCCGATCTTCAGAGGACCAGCCAAGCGCCTTGCGGGCCGCCGCGCAATCCGGCCCACGAATGTCCCGGCAGCCCAGCGGCAATATCTCAACGCGCGGGTGTTGGATCACACGGGCCACGTGTTCCAATTCCATGGAACTGGTGACAAAAAGCGAGCTTGCACCTGCGAGAAAATGGCGCTCGAACAACCAGAAATAAGGCATTTTTTTCCAACGCCGATGCCGGAAGGCCCACGGGTCCAGCATCCCATGTGGCGAAACCACATAAGGGCGATTGCGCTTGCGTAATTGCATGGCCAATCGGCTGTGCGACGGATCCCACAGCCCGTGGAAATGGTGAATTGCCTCCTTGTCGTCCGGATCGCCCCCTTGCACGACGGTGATGCCTTGCCGCTGGAGCGCTTCACGCAAACCTTCTACTGCATTTTCAATACCCCCGGTTTGTTTGACCAGGGGCGGCGTGACAAATCGAATCTTCATATTTCAAACCTGCCGCCAGGGAGCTTGCGGACGCGGGCCTTGCTCATAAACGTGTGCGAGGACTTTTTCCATATATTTGGCGATGGGGTTTGCCTCAATGCAGTGCGCCCATGTCCGAATCCGCTGCCGGTTTTCCGGAGAAATGGGCCCATGCTGATTCCATTGTGCCATTGCCTTTGCGAGTGAATCCGTATCGTTGGCCCGGAACACCGTCCCAAGCCAGGGGTGGCGGATCAGATCCGATGCTCCGCACGCCGTGCTGCAAATCACGGGGGTTCCAGCCATCAAAGCTTCGTTTACGACAGCGCCCCAGCCATCTTTTCGGCTCGGCAATACCAGGACATCGGCTCGCGAAATGTGCTCAATACCCAGACTTGCTTTGAGTTGTCCCAACCATTGGATGCGTTCCGATACACCCATGCTTTCTGCCAATCCTTGGAGGCGGGGCCTTTCGGGTCCATCGCCCACGATGGTCAACACGGCATCGGGAATTTTTGCGAGCGCCCGGATGAGAAGATCCACACCTTTAAGGTCAATAAGCCGACCCGCGAAAAGGAAATGCAATGGACCATTATGCTGTGGGGGTATTTCCAGCAAAGGCAACTCGGTAATGTAGGCGAAGGGATAGATGCGGTCTGCCGAGTAGCCGCACGATTTAAACCAGTCCATGCCCATCTCCCCCATGGCCAGGAGGAAATCGAAATCTTCGCCAATTGTGATTTGCTCCCACGTATATTTCACCCATCGCAGCACCCCGGCAAGACCCCGGGGATCGGGTGCCTCGGTGACGATTCCGAACCTGCGCCCCAACGCGCGACAGGCTTTGGCCGCTTGTTTTCCCAGCAGCGTGCCTCGGGCGCCGGAAATGATATGGATGGAATCCTCCGCGCTTGACTCAACAATCTCTCGGACTTGCGCAGCAGATGGAGCCAGAATGATCTCGGCCGATTTGAGATGGGGCACCTCCCATCCTAATTGACGCCTATCCGCGGACATCGCCTCGGTGGATACCACGACCACGTCATGGCCGGACTCCGCGAGTGCACGCATGAACGGCGTCTGATGAGGGCTGATGAGATTTTGCCAAAAAATAAGGCGCATATTTTCGAAATTCTGCGGTTTATCTCGTATGTTGGATTTTTGCTGGGCCCCTATACTGTTTCGGGGGCTTGGGACGGTTAAGCCAATAGCAAATGACAAAACCGAACACACAGGGGTACAGGTCGAGAAAAGTAATATCGCGGCCGATGGCAAAAGTGGTGATCAACCCCAAGCCGAATAGCGGAAGATAGCCGATTTTTTTGCCTAATAAATCCAGACGAGCCAACCAGCAGCACCAGAACCCAACCAGCATGGCCGCAAATGCCGGGCCGGCATAAAGACCAAAATTGGCAATTCCCTGGCCGATCAACCCATTGGAGAGGGTTGCATAAACGCCGACAGCCGTATCCGCGCCTCCCATCCCGCGAGCAATTGCATAATCGATACCTATCGTAGGCTTTCCCGGCCAAATAAAGCGGGGAATCGGGTTCGCAAGATTGGCTAGATAATTTCCGCCCCATTCCGGCTTGTAATCGCCGCTCCTGGTCAGCGAGGTGATCCAGCAAAGCTCCTCGAACATATTCAGGCCTTCATGCTTTTTCTTGGCATCTTCCGAGAGATTAAAACCTTCTTTGCTAAAAGCTTCTGCGATAGAAGTGTCCAAGCGATGGCTGATGATGAAACCCATCCATGCATTGATGACAATAAACAAAACAGCCAGAATCGAAACTTTCTTTATAATCCCCCCCCGTATCCGGAAGAAGATCCAGCCAAGAGCACCCGGGACAATAACGGCCAGGATCGATTTTCGCGTTCTGTCAAAAATGTAATAGGGCCAGATCAAAAAAACGCCCAACAAAGCCAGCCTTCGGATTTTCTTATCCGTCGATAATGCAGCCACAACCCCAAAAAGAGCCCCGACCATGATTTGCAGGTAATTGGCCAACGCAAGAAGGGAATCCTTTCCAGTGCCCAAACCCGCTGTAACCCAAGGTCCCGGGTGCCTCCCTAAGTAGGGGAAAAAATACCAAAAAATATTTTCTTGGAAGCGAAGTATGGCACCGATGATTAGAATGATCCACAAATTGAAGCCTGGGCGAAACATCAGAGTCAGCCCGCGTTGAAATTGAGGTTGATCGACGCCATTCTTAAACATGAAAACGGTTTGACTCTGCAGCTTCAGGCAATCTTTATTGACCCACCTGTGCAGCCTCGGCGTGAAGAAGAGAAATGCCACAAGAAATAAGGCAATCTGTACCCAGGCTCCGGTAAGAACATCTGAGGCAAAAAGGGCCATGTATGTCTCGATGTAATCATTATAAAGGGCATCGCCTACATACCAGACCGTGACCGTTCCAAGAGCCATCGCCACGGGAATTCCTAGACCCCGACGGATGTTCAAGACGCTCCAAATAAAACCGCCTGCGAGAAGGGTCATGACCATCCAGAATGCCCCCGGCATTTCTATTAACATTTCTGACATATAAATTCGAGGCTCAGTGCATCTCCCGACCAAGGTCCAGCAATGCGGTGCCGACGCGATGCAGGGAAAATTGTTTGGATTTTTGAAGGGCTGCCCCGCAATGCTTTTGCAGGATCTCCGGCTCTTCCAGGTAACGCCGTATCACTTGGGCAAGCGATTCGGGATCGCGGGTCGGCACGAGAAAACCATCCACGCCATCGGAGACCACGGCCCCGCAGTTGGGTGTGGCGATCACGGGCAATCCGTTGGCCATGGCCTCGATTTGCGTGAGCGCAAAACCATCCGAAAGCGTCGGCAACACGAAGACATCGGCGCTTCGGTACCATTGATTGATTGTGTCGCGGGTGGCGCGGCCATGGAAAAACATATTTTGCGGAGCTGTCTTGACGGCCTTGGCGGAAATATGAATGGGCCCGACAATGTCGAATTTAACCGGGAGATTCTGGAGGAGCTCTGCGGCTTGGGCCAGGTATTGGATTCCCTTGCGAAGCATCACTTGCCCGAGAAACAACACGCGGAGAGGCTTTTCTTGCGTAAACCGCTTGAGTTCTTTGCGCTGGGAGAACGCGGCCTTTTCGCCCTCCGTCATTTCGTCATGCAGCTCATAGCTAAGCGGAACCACGACAATTTTTGAGCCGTGCACCCCCTGCTGGATCAACGCCTGGCGGCTGAACTCGGAATTCACAACCACCCTGTCCGCCAGAGCCCATTCCCGAGCATGGCGCTCGTAAAACTCCTCCGGGATATCCAGTGGGCGGTCCTCCCATCCCTGCCACTTCTGCTGCTCTTCTCGCACCATTTCGGCTTCCACCCTACATGGATCGATTTGATCCAAAACACAGGCGACTCCCCGCTCCTTCAGATATTCCATCACTTCAAGGCTGCAGGTGTCGTAACCGAAAAAGACGCTGTTCTCTGGGAAACTGCGCCGGGCTTTCAACGAGCGGGTGACTTTGTGCGCGAAGCGTTTCCCCAATTCGCAAAAACCCAGATACCGGCCAGTCACGCCGCCTGTCTTGGTCATCCACCGCAACCGAGCCTCCCAAGCGAGAGAATGCAGATTCCACGAATCCGTTTTTCCATCGGGAAGATCGCCGTGGCACTTGGCTGCCAGGGACCGGGTGGCTTTGCAGGGCAGCAATCGGGCTACGCCACGGGTCACAGACCCCGCCCAAAAATCCGTCATCAAGCAGTCCAAAGCTCCCGCCGCATGCAGTGCACGGGGAACAGCATAGTGTTCCCGTCCTCCGAATTGGGCACAAAACCAATTTGGATTCAGATTCATGCAGCGACTTTGGACGGTTGAGTCCAGATCTTTTGTAATTTTTTCCTCAAACGACCGGTTTGTTTTTCGAACGGCAAATAACAGAGCCAGGCAAAGGCGACGCAAGAGAAAATCCGCAGCAGATACCAGATGAGTGAGGTCACATCGATGGCCGCATGCCGTTCTGGCAGGAAGTGCTCCCAAACATAGAGCACGGGATAATGCGTGAGGTACAGAGTATAGGAAAAGGCGGCGAGTTTTGCTCCCAAATGATTCATCCGGACTCCGAGCATTGATTTGGGCTCAAGCTGGGTAAAAAATGGGAGCAAGACGGCGATACCGAGAGAAAGCAGGAGGATGGCTATGTCGTTGGACGGAGCGTAATGCATCCAACCCAAGGTATTTACTGATGTTGTGGCCGATCTGAGCTGGTTGGAAATATACCCTATGGCCACGAGCACACCGCCGGCAGCCGCCAGCCAGGGCTGACGTGGCCGACTGCACATCCAAAAAGTGGCGGCTCCAAGAATCCAGGCAAAAAGGAAAGTTGCTTTCATCATGGTGAAAACGGCAAAACCTACGGCAAGCGCGAGGGTTGCCCCGATGCGCCCGCGCGTTCCAGCCTTAAGCCAGACCGCCAGGCTTGCGGCCAAATAGTAGAACCACATTTCATAGCCCAGAGACCAGAGGGGCATGTTGTCCCCAAAATTGGGGA
Organism: Verrucomicrobiota bacterium; assembly: GCA_026398235.1. Classification (GTDB taxonomy): domain Bacteria; phylum Verrucomicrobiota; class Verrucomicrobiia; order Chthoniobacterales; family Chthoniobacteraceae; genus UBA695. The sequence goes on along the minus strand of JAPLTE010000011.1, from coordinate 28,231 downwards.
AAGACCCTCCTTGAAGCCCCAGCAGATTGGTGCCCAGATCAAACCAGGTTAACCGTTTTCCCAGCTAAAAGGCCACCAAGGCTGACCAGCACAGGGCCGGGGCCAAGGGGGTATAGATCCGGGAGACCCGGTCAATGAGGTACGTGCGCAAGTCAAACGTGCCGTCTATCAGCCGTTCAATCATCTTGCCTCCTACTAAAAAACCGCTCAACACAAAGAAAACGAGCACCGATTCGGTTCCCGCCCGGGTCAGCGCAAAAAAGACCGCCACGAGTTTGGTCTGCGAGGCCTCGGCAAGGCGTCCCCATTCCAGCCAATTGCCGCCCCGGGCATGGGCGGCAACCACCATCAAGGCAGCCAGGAAACGCAGCCAGTCGAGCCAATAGAGGTGAGCGCTATTGCGTTCCACTGAGGCAGGGGACGGAGATTGACAAACTTGCATGCTTTTGATCAGCGGTTCAGCAGCCAATGGGCCAGCCGGGGGTTGGAATGCATCTGGGTGCGAATCCATAGCCGCAACCCTTCGGGCAGTCGCTGGTATCCGCGGGGTGAAGGTCTGTAGGTCGCCGGTTCTTCCTCTGGCATCCCCTCCTGCCTTTGAGCCGGGTGGTCGTGAGCATGAAGCATCACGTCGTTAATCAAACCGACAAGGTTGCTGGACATGTTCTCCTCATTAAAAGTCGTCCGGGCGCGCTGGATCGCTTGGCTGGAGAGCTCTGCCAGCCGCTTGCGGTCGCGGTGCAGGTCGCGAATGTGTTCAGCCCAAGCGCGAATATCGCCAAGGGGAACGAGCAAGCCGCTTTTGCCATGTTCAATGATTTCGGTGCTGCCCGAAGGGATGTCGTACGCGATCGGCACGCAACCCATGCTCATGGCCTCAATAGTCACCATTCCAAAGGGTTCCTTTCGGCTGGCCATGAGGAAAATGTCCGACGCTGCGGCAATCTCATAGCACTCTGCATGAGAGACGCGGCCTGTCCAGATGACCTTTTTTTCCAACCCCTTGCGCTGGAACTGCCGACGCAAAGCCTCATTCTTCCCACCCACAATATTGAGTGTGGCAGGCACGCCAAGCTGCTCGAGTTTTTGAAGGAGCGGAACGCAGTCGAATACCCCTTTAAATGCCTCCACCCGGCCCATGAAAAGCAGCCGCAACGGTCCATCGTGGGGTTGGCGCTGGATGGGGGGAGGAAAATTCGCGCCATTGTGGACGGCACGCAAAATGCCATTGAACCCGACTTGATCCAGGCTTTTCCGCAACGAAGACTCGATGTGCTGCCCCACACAGGTGACGCCATCCACCCATGCTGCATGCCGCACGGCCACATCCCGGTAGCGCCGCCCTGAATCATGAATCTGCATGAGATGACGCGTGATCGGCGGCAGAAAACAGAAGGCGGGTTCGATGCGTGAAACGTCGCTGGTGATGATCACATCCTGCGGGTTTTCGGCGAGCCACCGGAGAAACAGGCACGCACAGTTGCCCTCCAACCCAAGGCCGACAATCCGCAGGCCGCTTGCTTCATCGATAAAATCAGCAACCGGATCGTGCAGGCTCAGCAAAGTGACATCCCAACCCGTCCGCTTCGCAATTCCTTCAGCGGCGTAACGGCAGACCGGGCCGATTCCGCCCGCCGTTTGAGAGGCGATGATCGAGGCGACACGGATCTTTTTTGAGGTGTGGTCAGACATGGCTATTTAGTTAAAGGTCGCGAATGGCCGTGCGCAAAAAGGCCAGAGAGGCCTCGCGTTGCTCGGCCAAGCGGGAATCAAACGTGTCCCAGTTCATTTCCTGCAAAAGGGCACTCCGGATATTTTGAGGCATGACTTGGTCGCGGATCCCCAACACATCGCTTAAATGGAACAGCCGATCGTTGCTTGCCGTGAACTTGCCTTGGTTCGGGACGAAAATGACCCGTTTTCTCAACCGGAGGCTAAAGATCATTCCATGGTAGGAGTTGGTAACCACCACAGAGGCATTTTGAATCCGTTCCAGCCATTTCAGCGGTCCTTCCTCGAGTATTCTCCTTCCTGTTCTTTTCCAAGGCACGAAGGGTCCTCCATACGACCATACCGGCAGGTTCATGCATGCGCCCGCCTCTTTGGCGGCAGCCTGAATTTCAGGGGAATGTTGCAAGCCATAAAGCAAAACATACGACCCTTTTTCCGTGGAGGGTCTAATCAATTCATCGTAATTTTCCGGCAGCAAAGTCGGGTCCAAAGTCAATGCGACTTCGCGCCCGAGGAGTTGTTTCAATAGCGCCTGGCCACCGGGTTCCCGCACGGATATATGGGCAAAACGGCTGAAATATTTTCGAAGCAGTTCCGACTGCGCCGCATCCGGTTGATGCCCGCCAAAGCTGGCCGCATAGGAAATACGGGGAAGCGCATCAGGCCCAAACTGTAAAAAATAAGTGGGGTCATACCGATGCCCCGCAAGCAGCGCAGGATTCCAAATCTGGTCGCTCCCGCAAACAGATGCATCCATTTGTGGAGGCTGGGAAACAATCGAGTCGTAGCTGGAATAGGTCTCTTGGGTTTCCTTCAAAAATTTGGAGCGGAATGCTTTGTAGGCTGCATCGCAACGATCGGTGCGGGTGAGGATCCGCAGAATTTGGCGCTTAAAGGGGTTGGCATGACCCTCGCGAGCCGGCCGGGTGTAGGCGAGCATTTGAGCATCGCACCCAAGATGCTTTAAGGTTTTCGAGAGCGCGTAAGCTTGCAGAACCGCTCCCGGGTGGGACTCATGGTAAAAGGTCGCGATGCAGACCTTCGGCTTGGGCTGTTTTTCCAAGCTGTTCGCGAGTTCACCCGGCTCATGATTTACCGTTACGCCGGAACTGCGGGGCATGGGGGTTACTCCACCAAGCGTCAGCACCAGTTGGCGGAAGCGTTCTGCATACTTCGTGGAATCGCAATAGGCAGCGACCCAGGCTTCCCCTGCCGCTCCGTGCTTTTGTGCCAGGACGGGATTTTGGAGCAGTTTCAAGATTTGCGTCGCAAAAGCATGATGATCGCCCACAGGCACCAGCAGTCCCCCACCCGAGGCTGAGGTAATTTCGCGGCAACCACCCACATCCGAAGCGACTGTGGGCGTGCGCACTGACCATGCCTCAGTCAAGACCATGCCGAACGATTCCGATGCGCTCGGGAGAACGCAGACATCAGAAGCGGCCATCACAACAGGCACATCGCCCCGGTCCATATATCCCAAGAAAAGGACGGCGTTTGAAATGCCAAGCTGCACTGCCAAATCGCGCAGGCTTTTTTCGTAAGCCGCTCCGGGACCCGAGCCATCATGGAAGCCGACAAGGAGCAGGCGAGCATCAGCGAAAGTTTGCCGGATTTCCCTCAAGGCCCGGAATGCTGTTTCAATCCGCTTGAGCGGATGCAAGCGTCCCACAAAAACCACGGTCTTTGAAGCGCCCAATCCCGCTTTCTCCCGAAACTCTTTAATTTCAGTATCCGAAACCGGGCGTTCGACGTGAGGATCATACCAACAATGCACCTTGGAACTGAAATCCGCCGGAGCCCACTCCAACACCTGGCGCTTCACCAGTTCCGAGGGGCAGATCACGGCTGAAGCCTTGAGCCAGCACCAGTTCTCAAGCCAGCGTTGGGGCCGCTGGAATTCAAACCGGCTGAACCGGATGATCGGGATTCCCGCACGTACCGCAGCAAGGGTTACCAAGGGGGTGTTCCCGTCCAGATTGATCACAACCACCTCAGGCCGGGACTCCTTCAGGATTTTTCGGAAACGGCTGTAAAAGGCGAAATGCCAGTCTGGACGGCGGGAAAAGGCATATTTGCCGAATTCCAAGTGATGATGTTTAACGCCAAGCTTGTGAAGATTTTCTTCGAGCGGACCTCCTCCAGGGCAAACGACTTCCGCGCAAAAATTGCGCTTCTCCAAGAGCTTCAGCATACTCTGACCGGAGCCGTAGGCGGATTTGCCTGGGTTTACGAAAAGGGCTTTCATGGCTATTGAACTAGTGCGGCAGAGCCTTGCAAAGACGCGGCTTTATCATCGTTCCATATTCCCGTAAACAATGGGCGAAACAGCAGCGCCCCCTTTCCGCTCAAATGGCCTGTGTCCCTGTATATGGAGAAACCGGAATCTGCAACTTTACAATAGCCGCTCCCATTAAAAAAAATCGTCTTGGGATCTAAGATGCTCGCCCCTTGGCGAGCAGCCAAATCAAGCAGCCGATTTTCCATTTGCGAATGCGCCGAATATTCTTGCTCGGTCATTCCAATCTGATCCAGCGACTCCCCCTTGATGCATGCCTTCGTGAGTGCTCTTGGTATATCAATATCATAGGTCGGAACTTCTTTAAAAATCCAAACCTTGGCACCAGCCTGCTGGAGAACAGCAACAGTCTTTGCGAGCATGCTGGCCAAATCCTCTTCGCGAGGAACTTGCCCGTTAATTATGCTTTTGGATTTATAGGTGCACCAGCGCCCAACCAATAATACATTTGGCACCTTATTCTTGGCGACATAGTCCACCACGGCACGGCTCCATGCCTCGGATTCTTTTTTCAAGCTGGCGCTACTTGTGCTTTCAACCCCTAATATCGGAGCGGTGGCAAAATAGGTAGCCACTGCCGTTCGGGAATGAAATTTTTGAGTTAAACTATCAATCGCCGGAACAATTGCCATTCCGTGACTATCTCCCCATACCAAACAATGGATCGGATCATGCGATTCGGCTCCCAAAATCGCAAAATCTTCCTTTTCCGCACGATCCACTCCTATAAGAGTTTTATAAGGAAAATCATATCGGCTTTTTGCATATCCTTCTGCCTTGAGCTTGGCCTCGCTCGGCAACCCACGGAATGTGGATGCACATAGTCCTAGAAAAAGATAGCAACAACCCGAAATCGCAGCGAATCTAAATAAGGCGTGCCGGGTTGGCAGAAGATTTTTAGTTCGCACGGGGGTTTCAATAAATCGCAATGACAAGGCCGACATTGCAATGCTGACAATAACGAGTACTATTCGAACGTACCAGCGAAGGGGGTTGGATGATGCATATTCCGAATACACCAAGATCGGCCAATGCCAAAGATATAAGGAATACGAAATCTTCCCAATAAACACCAGCGGGCGGAAAGACATGAGCCGGGCTAATATGTCTGTTGTTGGACAGGCGTTAGCCCAAATCAAGGCAGCGGTTCCAAGCGTTGGCAAAAGTGCGGCACTGCCAGGGAATGGGGTGTTTTCGCTGAAAAACAGGAATGAACCAGCGACCGCAAGCAGACCTGCATATGCAATGATCCGACTCATCTTTCCCCCTCTCGTGGCAGGCATTACCGCGATCAAGCCGCCAATAGCGAGTTCCCATGCACGGGTGGGAAGCAGATAAAAGGCGGCATCTGGAGCGTGGTAAGTAAGTGCAATGCAGAGTGGAAGAGACAGCAATATGATGATTACAAGGGCCTTGCCGAGAGTTTTCCGGGTCGTTGACGTGCGAAATAATGCAAGCAATGGAACAAGGAGATAATACTGTTCCTCGACCGCGAGAGACCATGTATGCAACAATGGTTTGGAGGTCGCTGCTGCATCAAAATATCCAGCATTCCACCAAAAAAAGACATTCCCGCCAAAAAATGTTTGAGCCGCTATGGATTTACCAAAGTCGACCATGTCTGTAGGCAACAATACAAACCATCCCACTATGCTGGTTGCGACAATTACAGTAAATAGGGCCGGAAAGATGCGTCGGATCCGGCGATCCCAGAAGGCTGCCAGACTGAAGCACCCGGCTTGGATATCTTTCAAAATGATAGAAGTTATCAAATACCCTGAAATTACGAAAAACACATCCACTCCGACAAATCCGCCGGGAAATCCCAACCTGGCATGAAATAATACTACCCCCAACACGGCTATGGCTCTTAAGCCATCAATATCCGCCCTATAATTTAATTTACTCATAAATAACTACTTGTAGCCGGAAAATACACTTCGTATCTGCGGCGAAAATTTTGGAGAAACGACCATGGCAAGCGGCCACAATACGGTTTACCTCCGGGAGCCTTCGGAGCGTCAAGATACGCTGCCATGGCGTGGTTTTTGGCGGAGAGCGCCGCGGAAATATCCAGGCGCCACGCGCCAGCGGTATCCAATCGCTTCCGCAGCCCGGAACTGGCATGGTACCACATCCACACCGGATAATAGTAGAGGCTGCAGGGCCGGGACGAAAGGCGCACGGCTTCTTCGGTAAGGCGCGTTGCCGCAAGATGGTCGGGGTGCACATCCTGCGCATGGGGGCAATAAACTTCCTGAGGTGCAAGTAACTCCATCTCGGCGTGCAAAGCCCGAGCGGCTTCTGCAAAGCCGGGTTGACCGGGATGGGGCATTTTGCCGTCCGGCAGGTGGAGCCAGCTTACCGAGTCGGCTTCGAGCCCCAACCTTTGGCAGGCATTCAAGGTTTCACTTTTGCGCGCGGAAATGACCTTTTGTGGGTCCTCGCCAAGTCCCACCGCAACGGCCTCTCCATCGGTGAGGATCACCACATGGACCGGCACCCCGGCTGCACTTTTTAGACGGATCAACCCACCGCAACCAAAGGTTTCGTCATCGGGATGGGGTGCCACAATCAAGGCCGAGTTACCGCTGGGTTTTTGGAAAGCAATCCGGCGGCAAACCACGGAACAGCGCAGCAAACAACGCAGGTCTGTGGCAAGCAGAACGGCCCAATTCGGAACGAGCTTGAAGATGGAACGAAATTTCACAGGCGACACATCACTTCATCCACCGGAAGCCGGGGAGATCTCGCAACCGCGAATTCATCCCTCAAACAGCCACCGACCAAAAGCGCCACGATCAGTTCGGAGGGAGGGATTTTAAATGCGCGACGGAATTCCTGGTCTTCGCGTGCAGTTGCACACCAATTCAAAAAGCAGGTCCCATAACCCAGTGCATGCAGCCCAAGGGCAAAAGTCATGGAAAAAATCCCCCCGTCCACGTAACCCTGATTGCGCTCCCCCGCATGATTGAAAGCCCCCAGTTCGGAAGTAACGATAAATACCGCGGCAGCGCGCTCGCCAAATCCGCCTGCGCCGTCTTGAAAAAGAACCGTTTTTGCGATGACATCCGGGTCGGTTGAATAATGCAGGCGACAACTTTGGCGGTTGCAGGCAGACGGAGCACGTTGCGCGATTCGGACGGCTTCTCTGATGATTTCCTCTGGAATCTTTCCCTCAGCAAATTGCCGCACACTAGAGCGCAGGGCAAAAAACTGGTATGCATCCGGCGGCAGGCTGGCGGCGATCTCCTGTTTGCGGATGATGCGCAATCCCCCGCTTGCATCATACGCCTTGGCAATTGGGCAGAGGGTCTCTTTGAAAGCCTGCAAACGGGCAACAAGCGCCGGATCCATATCGCCCGTCGAGGCGTGAAAATCCAAAACGCTACCGATTACTTCCGCTACATATTGGCAGATGGGGTCAGGGCCAAACTTTTGTTGAAAGCGCCGGGCATCCACCAAAAGTTCGCTGCATTTTGCCTTTCCGAACCCGGGTTTCCGGTCTTGAAGAGCCAGCCCCTTTTCAAGGGAGTGCACGGTGATCAGCAAATATGCCCTTGCTGTTATACGGGAGCGGAAGCGTGCGAAGGCCTGGGAGTGATGCCAATAGCGCCACATGTCGTAGACATAGGAAAATAGAAAATCGAACCCAGCTTTCAGAATATTTATCAGTCGTTGCATTTTTCAATTGTTGGTTTTCAAACTCCGCACAAACGCGCCCAGCGGCGTTTTGCTAGCCCAGGAACGGAGTTTAAATGGCAGCTTCTGGACCGGCATGATCACACGGCGGGTGGCAGCGGTGAAGCCGGGCAACTCGACAGTGCCTCGGGCTGTCGCAACGGACCCGTTCATCAATCGATCTTTGTACGAGTGCTCCCCGCAGCCCAAATCGATGACGTTTATCCCAAGCGCTGCTGCACTTTCGGCCATTTTCAGCAGCAGCATCACGCCGACAGAATATTTTGAAAATGCCGGATCGTAAGAGGGGAACCAGTAATGCCACACGCGCTCGGAACGCATTCCGAAGTGGGCCGCCACCAGATGATCTCCAGCATACAGCAGGGAAAGCATACCGGAAAATCCCGGAGTTTGCGCCGCATGAATCCCCTCGGCGATTTGATGCACCCACGGGATGGAGAAAATATCGCGCCAGCCGTTATGCCGGAACTGCGCCGTCTTCCAAGCGAGCAACTGATGGAGCAGCGCTTTATCGGGAGAATGCACGACATAACGCAATGGCCCGATTTCACGCTCCAAGCGACGTTCGAGGTTGGCATTCTTTTTAATTTGTTCGGTGCCCGCTTCGCGCCGCTCCTTCACATAAGCTTCGTATCCGCCCGCGAGATCGATGATGGGCGAACGATGCTGCTCGCGATGGAAAGGGGCGAACGGGGCGCAGGCTGTCGGGATATGATTAAAATCCCAAGCCGCGAGCCCGCATTGTTTCAGCAGTTCCCGCGGGTCGAATGCAAAATCGGGGTCGGAGATGACTCCGTGATAATCCGAGAGAAACGACCCGACGGGGCCGGCCAAATTCCAACGGCGGCGCTCAAAGGGGAAGATGGCTGCGATGCGTCCGGCCTCCTCCACGATGGCGACCTCAACCCCCTCCCCGGCTTCGGCTACAATGCGCGTGTATTCGGGCGAAAAATACGGACTCTTTAAGGCAGGGTTGGACTGTTGCAGGCAAATCCAGGCATCCCGGATTTCGCCTGGAATTCCATCGGCTGGATTTATAATTCTTGCGCTAATCATCAAAATCGCGGTTTAACAGCCCGCTTGGGCAGCAATTTTTCTCAAAACAGCCCCGGCGCTCAATGCCCTGGCCTGGAGTTCCGGGACTCGGGATTGGAGATGCGCACGGAGCGCGGACTCGTTGGTAAGTAAATTCTGCACGCCTTCGGTGAATTTCTCGACCGTGAGATCCGACACGTGAACGCAGTAGTCGAGGTGACCGAAAATGTCACGGTTGATCCCTTTCGCCTTAAGGCTGTAGCCAATGCTTAACGTGGGCACATGCGAGGAAAGTGAGGCAATGGTGGAATGCGTGCGTGCCCCTGCAAACACAGCACAGCGGGCGATGATCCATTTGAGCTCGGCGGCGTTCAGCCCATCAGGAAGCACCTGGACCGGCACAGCCACCTCTCCCGCAACCGCCTTGCACAAGGTATGCAGAAGACCAAAGTCGTCATTACCTGGATCGACCGAGCTGACGTGGGGGATGAGCAAAATCGGACGCTGGAGGGTGGCCACAGATTTGATCAAAGCAACACAGAACCCAAGCCATTCCTTGAGGTCAACGGCAGCCGGGTTTTTGCTGCGATAAAACGCAACCATTGGGCTTAGGTTGATGCCGATGGCTCCCTCTGGCAAAGCGAAGCCGATTTTTTCAAAACTCGGCTCCACGGGTTTCATCATGAAAGCGGGGTCTGCCATGAGGTGCACGTTATCTACAACCCCATGGGCTCGGAGGTAATTGTAGCTGTCGCTTTCCCGGACAAAAATCGCGGAGAGGCTGCGCAGGTGATCAAAAATTTTGGGTGCAAAAGTTGGATCGGCGTCAAAGGGACCGACAGAGGCCCCCCAAATGACCACAGGCAGCCCGAGAGACCGCACGTAGCGATCCATGGCCATAAATCCGATCGGTCTGCCATAATCGAGCGAATAATGATCGCCGCCAATTTGCAGGGCAACGGAGGCCCCCTTTGCAGGCTTCTTTAGCACGCGGAATTGAGGGTAGAACGAAGTTCCGAAACGCCGATTAAACTGACCCATCCACCAATCCGCCGACCAACGCGGCCCGCCCCCGGCCATCGGGAACGAATCAATACACGGATCCGATTCTGTAGCATTTTGAGCCGCTACAATTTTCGGGCTGGCATCCACACTGACTTTTGCAAGCGCAGCCGAGCCGAATTCGTGGCGCAGGATTTCCATTGTTCCGCGGAGGATTGCTTCGCAGCCGCGATTTTCAATATACGGGCCTCCGTGGAGAATCAGCACGTGTGAGTTGGTGGTTTGATCTGGTCGGGTCATGATCATGTGGAGCGAACGATTCTTAGCGCCTCCCGCGCACAAGGGCGAGAAGCTTTCTTTTGATTTTGCCGAGAAGGCGCAACGGTAAAGGACGCTGATAAAACATATCGTAGCGGGCTGCCAGAGGTCTCATCGTATCCAAGAAAAAATTCAAGTCCTGCCGCTCTTTGGCACAAGCAAAAGATTCGTGACTCGACTGCACCAGATCATACCGGGCGGAGTAGATCCGCTGTAACTTTGGCGTAAGGTGTCGACTTAAAGGAGCAACGCGTTTGGCAGGGCGCCAACGTCCGGCTTGATCTTCCAGAAACAGCCGGTAGGCCAGGCCGTCGCGACGATGCCGGAACCCGCCCGCTTGGGATTGCACAACCTTTGCCGCAGGAATCTCATCGAGGTGGAGACGACCCGCCGAGGCTGCCTCAGCAATGAGGGTTTTGAGCGTCTGTGAGCGCACAACCACCACGTTCGTGCCGCCGGCATCGTTTACGTATTCGGGCAACCAGGCGTCGCCGATGGAAATATCAGCGGTTTCGCCAACGACATCGTCGCAGAACTCACAAGCCTTGTATTTAAAGAGCCCGTGGCCCCAGTTGCTGCCAAACAATTCCGAGGTGGGCTTGGTGACCGAAATCGACTGGCCATCGCGTTCGCCTGAGGCGGTGATTGCATAGCTGCTGGCGGGCCGATCGGGAAGTTTCGTGCGGAAATCGATCATTCGCAATTCTGCGGGAGCGATGCCGCATTGCCAGGCGAAGGATTCAGCAAAAGCGGAACTCTTGAGATGGCCGCAGACGATGCCAACGGTAAAGGCAAGGCGCTCTTTGAGGACCGCCGATTCACGGCAAGCCAGCCGCAGCGCTTTGATAAAGCAGGGAATGCCGACTACTGCATACCGCCCTGGGCGCTGGATCATTTCACGCATGACCCCTGACATTTCCACCGGGTAGTAGCGGGATTTCGAGCGGGCGCGCACTTGCTCGGAAGTTGAAGAGATGGCAAAGCGAAACAACGGCTTCCCAGCTTCCGGGGATGGCTCAGCGGTCACGTGCACGACGGAATCCACCAACCCACGATCCAACAATTCGGTTAAAACCCAGGAGGCAAGGCCGCCCGAGGAGCCTCTCGCCCGGAAGTCAGACTCGGCCACCCACCCTGCATAGGTGGCAACGTGCCGCCCGATGTGGGGATCATAGGCGTCGGCATCCCCGAAAACCTCTTGCGCCAAAGTATCTTCATTGGCCACCCCATCCGCAAAAGGGCACACACGGGCGGCGGACGGGTGGATGGGAGTGGTTGCAGACTGACGCGTGGCCGCATAACGGCCATAGGCGTCCAGTTTGATTTGGATCGCTGGGTCAAACGCGGCGCAGGAACCGCAGCCAATGCAGCAACCATTGGATACAACGGTTGAGAACAGGTCGCTCACAGGTTGAGAGGGAGTCATGGAGAAGAAATTAAAATCCGCACGCCAGCCGACCACCGGGGAATTTCATGGCGAACTGCACGATGCGATGGCTTTCGCCAAGGCGCGAAGAAATGCCTCGCAGCGAAAAGAGGACGGCTCCAGTTGTAAGGAAGCTGCCGAGAGCGAATGCCCACAAGCCTTTGGCAAGCATCTGGGCTGCAAATCCCGCGCCGATAATCCCGGAGGCAGTCAAAATCAAGAGAGCCAGTTGCGCGGTCCAACTGAAATTGGAAAGGCGCCGCGCAATACAAAAAACGACAATCCCGTGGAGATAGGTTGTCGCCGCAAAGGCCCAGGCTGCGGCAGTCACACCGTAGGTGCGGATCAAGATCACGGCGAGCACGAGATGCAGTGCATTGAGATGGGTTTGGCTGACGTATATCCACCCTGCTCTTCCCTTGGCTCTTTGGATAAAACCCAAAGGGAAAGTGATCACCTGGCCAAAGACACCCACAGCGAGCCAGGGAAGCATTTCCGCGCCGGGGAGGAATTTCGCCGAGTACAGGAGATGCATAATCCAAGGAGCAAAAGAAAGGGTTCCCAGCAGGCCCGGCAGGGCAAACAGAATACCAACCTCGATCTGCTCGCTTACAAGGCGATTGACCTTTTCATTGTCCGAGGCAACGGCCGTGAGGCGCGGGTAAAAATCAGTCCCCATGGCATTGAGAATGAACCCGGCGAACATACCAGAGATTGCCCATGCGGCCTGGTAGATGCCATTGGCGTCAAGCCCATAATGTTTGAGAATAACGGAACGGATGGTCAACCCCACCACAAGGGCGAGGATGGCACCATACATAAAGGCAGTCCCAAGATGGATCAGCCGTTTGGAGTTGCGGAGCGTTTCCCCCCAGGTAAGTGAGACTGTTGCCAACTGAATTTTACTGGCGAACCACCACGAAAAACCGAGGTTGACTGCGGCAGTGAGGATGAGCACCGGGATGATCCCTTTTTCCCCCAGCCACGCATAAAGGCAAACGGCAACCATTGTGGCGGAGATGGCTCCGAACACTCCCATTCGCGCCAAGTCGCCAATACGGCGGGTGCCCTGGATCAACGCGCTCTGCCCTCCCGAAACTGCGCCGATCAGAATCGTTGCTCCCAAAAGAGCGATAGCCCACGCGCGTTCGCCCGATCCAAAAGTGTAAATGCTTAAAGGATATGAGAGCGCGACAGCAAGAATCCATCCGATGATGCCAGTGGCCCAGCAAACCCGTCGCAAGGTTTGGACCGTGCGGGCGACGTGTTCCTGATTTCCGCCACCGTGGGCTTCAGCCACTTCGCGCACGCCGCTGGAAGCGATGCCGAGGCCGGCCACCGTGCCGACGAGTTCCGTTGCGGAAGTGTAAAGTCCGACCAATCCAACACCCGAGGGGCCAAGCAGAATCGCCACCATTTTGGTGCGCACCATTCCGATGAGATAATTGATCCCTTGCGCCCCCCCGATGATGGAAGAAGATTTTAGAATTTGACCGTAGCTATTGCCGGATTTTGGCATGTAAGTTCTTGGCTGGATTCAGCCAATGGTGGTTTGGACGATGCTGGAGAAAAGCACGCGAGGCGTGCATTATGTGAGGGAGCGGCGGGATCGCTATGCGTGCTTATCCGCTGCTTATTTGAGAAAACTCAAGAGGTACTCCCCGTAGGCGCATTTTTGGAGCGGCTCGGCGAGGCACCTGAGCTGTTCGGCGGAGATCCAGCCTTTGCGATAGGCGATTTCTTCGGGGCAGCAGACCATGAGACCCTGGCGTTTGTGCAAAGCCTCAACAAAGGTTGCCGCTTCGAGGAGGGATTCATGGGTGCCGGTATCCAACCAGGCGATCCCTCGACTGAGGATTTCGACTCTCAAGGCGTGCTTTTCCAAATATTGACAGTTTACGTCCGTAATCTCAAGTTCCCCCCGGGGAGAAGGTTTGAGCTTCGCGGCGATATCCAGCACCTCATTGTCGTAAAAATAAAGGCCGGTGACGGCGAAGTGGGATTTGGGCTGCTCGGGTTTTTCCACGAGCGAAATGGCTTCCCCCTGTGCATTGAACTCGACGACGCCGTACCTCTGCGGATCGCGCACATGCTGGGCAAAAACAGTCGCCCCCTCGGTGCGCTGTGCGGCGCGTAGCAATGTTTCGCTCAACCCGGTGCCATAAAAAATGTTATCCCCGAGAATTAGGGCGACCGACGAGTTTCCCACAAATTCGCGGCCGATAACGAAAGCCTGGGCCAGACCCTCGGGCCGGGGTTGCTCCGCATATTGCAAGGAGAGGCCCCAGCGGGCACCATCCCCGAGGAGAGCTTTGAAATGGGGCAAATCTTGTGGGGTGGAAATGATCAGAATTTCGCGAATCCCGGCGAGCATCAAGACCGAAAGGGGGTAATAGATCATCGGCTTGTCGTAAACAGGCAGGAGCTGTTTGCTGACAACCAAGGTCAAAGGGTGAAGTCGTGTGCCGGAACCCCCAGCGAGGATGATGCCTTTCATTTTGTATTCTGAAGCCTCTGCGGTTTTTACAGGAGGTGAGGCTGGGTGCAAGCCCTTTGACCCCTTGGTCTGATACTTCAGGAACTTACCGATGCCACATTAGGGGATGCCGCGAGTAATCACTCAGAAACACGCTTTTCTAGCGGCCTTTTCCACCAATGATTGTGTGGATGGTCTTGATAAAAATACGGAAATCCATTTTGAAGGAGAAATGCCGGATGTAGTAGAGATCATATTCGAATTTGGTGAGGGCGTCTTCGGTATTGGCCCCGTAACGGTATTTGACTTGAGCCCAGCCGGTAATCCCAGGATGAACGAGATGGCGAATATGATAATGTGGGATCTCCTGCTCGTAAATTTCCGCGCATTTCACCCATTCGGCACGCGGCCCGATCAAACTCATGTCTCCCACGAGCACGTTCCAAAGCTGAGGAAATTCGTCCAACCGAAAGAGGCGCAGCCAGCGACCCGAACGGGTGATCCGGGCATCGCCCTCCTGGGTGTAGATATCGCCTGTGTTTTCACACATGGTGCGAAATTTACAAATGGGAAAAATCCGCCCGTCTCTGCCAACCCTTGCCTGTCGGAAAATGGCGGGCCCGGGACTATCCATCCGTACGATAAAAAATAGGAGCAGAAAAAGCGGGCTGAGGAGAATCAACGCGCAGAGCGAAATTAAGATGTCCCCCACCCGTTTGATCTGGCTGTAGATGGAGCCGTGGGAAAGGCGAAATTCATTATCGAAGAGCCAGTCGGGCCCGACCGCATGGGCGCTGACCCGATCCCAATGCTGTTCTTGAAAGGTCTCCACGGTTTGCACGCGAACGCCCGAGCAGTGGAGCCGTATCAATTTGTGCAATATTTCCGGGCTTACTTTGCCAATATCGCAGGCAAGCGCCACCTCAACACAACCAGGGGTTTGGGTTGCTGGCGGCGTGGGAGGGGGTTGGTAGCGTATGGTGTGGGGGGTTCCAAAATTCTTCACCTGCGGCACATCACTGGTAGGCGAAATTAATTCGATGTTGCGATTGATCCCCAGTTCGACGCAATTTTTGCAAAACCGCTCTGCCTTTTTCCCGTCCCCAAGGACCAAAAGGAAGCCGCTTGCGTGTTTGGCCACGATCCGGGCACCCACAAAGCGCCGTGCCCCTAATGAGAGGAAAGCAAAAACCGCCATTTGGAAAGGGATTGCCGCACGGCTCGGTTTAACGGAAAGAGTAAAAGTGGAAAGAACATAGGTAAGCAACATCGCGCAGGCTGTGGCCAAACCGATGGCGATAAAGTGCTCGCTAAAATATTCCAGCGACAAAAAGTCTGTTCTCCGGTTGTATCCGTGGATCACGTAGATGGCCAGGGCTGCAAGCAGGGGGCCCGGAATAAGATGATGGTATCCATCGGAGGCGTTATTGTTTACCAGAAGCAGCACCAACCCGGCTGCGATAATCCATCCGGCCAAATCGGCTGCGATCAAGCAAAGGGATGCCAAACGCTCGGTGCGGGTGAGCCCCCGCGGTTTTAGGGCTTCATTGAGAGCCGAATCCGTTTCCCCGAAAAGATTGACCTTAGGGCCATCCGACCCGTGGGTTTTTTTGTACACAGTTCTAAATGACATAATCCAGGAAAATCAGTTGTTACGAAGATTCTGTTTGCCTGGGGGGGGCTTTAGGTTCGTTCTATGCGGCACGCAGGGATGCCGCTTTTTTTTACGATCAGTCACTGGATACGGCTTCGTATTCTGCTTTCGCGTAATAGTCCCCGTAATAGTAATCTTCATTCCCCCATTGCTTCTCCATAAAGTTCAGGGCGACTCCCAGCGGCTGGTTCCCCGTTTCCGCAAGCAGCTTGCAGGCGCGCTCCACTTCCCGGAATTGCACTTTTCCGGCCCCCACTACGTAGCACACTGCCTGAATCTCTGCTGCCATGATCAAGCTGTCACTCACAGCCAAAACCGGAGGAGTATCCAGAATGATTTGATCAAATTCCTCCAATGCCTTTCCGAGAGTGGATTTCAGAGCGGCTGGCGATAGCCATTCTGCAGGGCTCCGGAGGTTTTCGCCTGCCGCCATAAAGAAAAGATTGGGAACCTCAGTGGAGGCGACCACATTCTCCAAGCGCGCATTGCCCGCCAAGACGTCCGAAAATCCAACGGTATTTGCGACGTTGCTGAGGATCCTGGAACAGGTTTTCTTGCGCATATCCGCATCGATCAGCAGCGTTTTGGCGCAGCTTTGAGCAGAAGCCATAGCCAAATTGATGCTGACATACGTTTTGCCCTCTCCTGGAATGGCGCTGGTGATCATGAGTACCCTGCGATCTTCACTTTTTTTGCGTGCCGAGATGGCTGTTTGCAAAGCACGGAAGCTTTCAATGTCATTGCCCTGCGGGTGCAGCACGAATTCTTTAGGATTCTCCGTCGAGGCCTTCGTCCGCTTCATCAAGGCGCCCAAAACGGGCAACCCTGTCAATTTCTCAACCTGCCCAACAGTTCTCAACCGGCGACGGAACTGATGAATGCCAATGGTCCCCGCGACTCCAAGGGCCAACCCAAACAAGCCGCCCTCAACAACCGACATGAATTTTTGAGGGCGGATCGGAACTCCCGGAACAGTAGCGCTGTCCACGATCTTAATCGGACTCCCGTCCACTCCCTTGGTGACGTCGATCTCTTTCATGCGCCCGCGCATGGACTCATACATTGCACGATCAGAATCATACTCCCGTTTCATGGTATTGTAATCAACCATGTCCCGATTGCGTTGCGCCAATACCTGTTCGAGGGCGGCTACAGATTTGCTGAGTTTATCTTCCTGGTCCTTTGCGATGGAACAGGAGATGGAAATCCGCTCGGATGCCTCCATCGCTTTTTGGTACAGGCTGGCCTTTAGGCTTTCGATCTCTGCGACTGCGGTAATATATTTGGGGTGCTTGGATTTGTACTGCTGGCGCAATACGACCAAGTTTGATTCTTTATCCACCAACGCGGCCAGGAGTGGGGCCACGATCGGGTGGCCAGCCACACTGGGAAGTTTCAACAGCTCTTCGGGATTGTGCGCATTTTCGATCGCCCTGGCTCGCTCTGTTTCGAGCGAAAGGCGCTCGGCCCGGGCGGCGCTAAACCGCGCATTGAGGTCTTTAAGTTGATCAACCGTGATATCCTGGTTTTGCTCCGTCGGCCCGGTATGCATCACCTGTGGAAATTGTTGGAGCGCCTTTTCCGTGCGGTGCAATTTGTCCTGAAGCTTGCTTAATTCGTCATTGATGTATTCATTTGCGGCCTGGGCGGAAGCCATGCGCTGGTCGTTTCCAAACAGAATGAATTCCTTGGCTACGCTATCGGCCAGCAATCGGGCAATTTCGGGATTGGCATGCTCGGCGCCAATATCGACCAGACGTGTGTTTTTTCGCAGACTGGTTTTGATGCATCCCGCCAATACTCCAACGGCTTCCTCTTTGGTATGCGGGATTCCGTTCTCATTTTTTGGCAGAAAATTTGGGTTCTCTTGCAGGTTGAGATTATCCACGACACGCTGGAGAAACGTCCGGCTCCTCATGGTTTCGACAAGCGTGTTCATCACGTCGAGATAACGGGCATCGGTTTGCTCGACAGAGTCCATCCGCACCACCTGGGCAGCGCGTTGTTCAATGAGCAGCACCGAGCGGGTAGCGAAAACGGGGGTGGTTCGCGCCAGATAAACGATGCTGCAGCCGATCCCCAGAACTGTGGTCAGCGCGACCAGCCAGAGCCGTTTTTTGACTGCATACAGGCAATCCATCAAGTCGAGGCCGCCCGCTGTAACGGGCGCGCTTGTCTGTTCTTCGTTCGGTATATTATCCATTGAAAAAATCTTGTTTAAAGTGAAACCCGAGTAGCAAATGCGATTTAGAAGTAGCTTTCCGGAACGGTAATCGCGTCGCCCTCTTGAACATAAAATTCTTCGTCCGAGCTTTTGTTGGCCAGTTTTGTCACGTTGATTTTGATGACCTGTTCTTTCTTTTCCTTCGTAATCCGCTTGACCACAATACGGCTGGGACTTGCGATGCGCGTAAAGCCGCCAGCGATGCCCACGGCCTGGAGAATGGTCAATTTTCCGTCGATGGGCAGATCGTAGGCTCCCGGCTTTTGCACCTGGCCGAGGATGGTGAAATGTTGCTTGGTGAATTCCGCAATTCCCACCATCACCTGTGGGTCCACGAGATAATCGGCACCCAGTTTTTGGGCCAGAAGGTCTTGAGCCTGCTGGACTGTAAGCCCGGAAAGGACCACCCGCCCAATGAGAGGAAAGGTGATGCTTCCGTCTGCCGCCAGGCGAACCATACTGGTGAGGTCGGGTTCACGGTAAACGGTGATTTGAAGCACGTCCGAGGGGCGGATCACGTAGAGCATCGAAGCGACCGGTATGGACAGCGGCGGGGTTGCGGGTGGCACGCTCATCCCACTGGGGGCCGTCGCCGAAAACGGGGTAGTAACGGAAGTCGCAGCCTGTGGGTTCACCGTCTGCGCCCCATTGGATTGCAGTCCAGAGGCGGGGCGTATTGCGTTGGCGGTTTGCGCGGGTGCCAAATCGGGTTTGATCGTGGAGGATTGCGCGCTCAGGGTATGTGCCAGAACGGTGATTAGGATGACGATGAAGGATGATGTTTTCACGAATTCTTTTTGTTTTACCACGCATGCCCTAAGGCGACTAATAAAAAGCGGACAGTTGGATTCCATAATTCATTTGTTCAAATTCGCGGTTTCCGCGGCTGGAACTGCTCCTCCAAAAAACCGAAGCCCCCATGTGCCTCATAATAGGGCAGCTCAACGAAGCACCGAAAAAGCCAAGGTCCTCAGAAGTTCCCGAATGGGAGCGATTTACAGATTCGGTCTGAATGGATTCCATCCCCCCCGAGATATTTAAGGAGACGCGATGAAAGAGATCTTGAGAAAAGGTACCGTTTACCCCAGTGATCTGCCCCATGCTCAGCGTTGTTCCTGAAGCATAAGCATCCGTGTGTTTGTAACCTGAAAAGGATATAGAAGTTTCCTCAAGGGGGTGGTATTGCCAGCCACATTGAAAACGCGGCCGCCAGTCGCCACTCACCATGGAAGTCGCGCTGTTCTCTATTCCGAAATCGCCCCGGAGCGACATCTTGCTTGTTATAAGATAGCTGAAGCGCAGTTGCGCAGACTGGTTGGTTTCATCAGCACTTCCAGTGATCGACCGGTTCCCTGTCCCGACGCCGAGTCCAATCTGGGTCTTGGGGCTTACTGTGTAATCGCTTACAAGGTTTACGTGCTGATCCACATAGCTTTGATTCGCGCCATAAGTCTGCGAAGAATAGCCCAAGTCGCACCCCGATGAAACCTTCTCACTGGTTTGATAACGAATCCCCATCGTGGAATTGAGGTTGCTTCGATCCAACTCCGCACCGCTTCCTATGCTGCTCCCGCGCCCACTGGCATATTTCACCGTCCCCGTCATTCGGGTCTTTTCGCCCGGCAGCCAGATCGTGTCGAACCCGCCCGCGTACCCCAGCCCGCTAAATTTTGTAAATTTTTGGTACTCTCTTGAGGTAATCTGATAGTGGCCTGCAAAATTCAAGGGCGCTCCAGCATCTCCGTAATCGAGCTCAGCATTACAAAATTGCATTAAAATCTGATCACTAACAGCAGTGGGAGTCGAAAAAATATTGCTGTTGTAATTCCACCCGCCTCCCGCCCCGACTTGCCATCGCATTTTCCGGCTATTGAGCAAATCTTCCACAGTAATGTCTTGCAGCATTTCCAACGAGCTCTGCTCATTTGTGAGCGGCTCCGCCTGTTGTGTCATTGTGGGGAAAACCGGCTGGCGGTAAAGGTCGTCCAGAGTCGAAACCTCCTGCTGCCCGGCCGCCCACACCCCCCCGGTGAGGGTGAGTCCGAGAACCATTGCCCACACTCTGCTTTTTGGCATCGTTGACTGAGGCTTTTTCATCCGTTTGCCCGCTTTAGCAAAAACCGGGCTGCATGCGAATGGAGCCTCCCGGGTGCACTACCTCATGATTGCCGATTTGAGCTTCGACCTCACGGCCCAAAATATTCAGGAGCACGCATACCCGTTGTTTGGCGGGCATTACTTTTGTGACCAGCGTCTCCAGCCCCGCAAAAATGCCTGTGGCGATTGAAACCACAGACCCCGGGGTTATTTCGGGATCAATGACAATCGCATCGTGCTCTGCCCCGGCATACAAAGCCCGTATGGAGGCAATGAGCTGGTCGTCGATCTTGGGAATCTGTGCCCCGAAATGCAAAATAGTGGAGACGCCGTTTGCATGGCGCACAGACAGATGTGAATTCAAAAAATCAAACCGGGCAAAAAGATACCCTGGAAACAGAGCTTCAATGAACCAAACGGCTCCTCTCCGGGTTGCCTTTCGATAGCGAATGCGAGGGCAATAGGCCTCAACCCCTTCCAGCCGCTGAAGGGATGCTGCAGCGATATGTTCGTGCTTGGGTTGGGCTTGGAGACAGTACCACGCAAGCGGATTCTCGATTATGGGCAAGTCCACCATGGGTTGCTACTGAGTGGGATTGCCGGTGAAGAAGCGGCAGCCGGAAATTTTCTCGCTTTTCGATGGGCCCGGGGTTCGCAAAATACACTTCATGGTTGCTAAATCAGGGGGATTTTTCCTCATGCTTTGCCTGAGTGCAAGCCATTCCATACCCGGATCACAAAGAGAGGGGCTGAGTTCCTCGGCACGCGTGGTCCCGTGCCGATTTCAGACAAGCTACCGCCCGTGGTCGGCTACGGTTTTTTTCGCGTAGAACCACCCAAACACTCATTGCTTTTCGCAACTCTTCAAAAATTAAAATGCTCCGCAGCCAGACAAACCCTGACATCGGAGTCGGTAAAATGTCGTATAAAACCTTCAGAAACAAGGAAAATGCGCTTTCCTTACGCCTTGTAGGGAAGTCCCTACAGAAGGAGAAAATGCAACATGCTCTTGGCTCCCGGCTCTTGTTGCCTATACTTCACCCATGCTCACACGCCCTGTTGCCGCGCAATTGGCAGCCCTCCTCGTGGTTCTTCTTCCAGTCTGGGGAGCAGGTTCCCCTTCGCAGATCTATATTTCCGCCCTTTTTATTTTGGCGGGCTTGATCCTGCTGCTCTTTCGCCCAGTGATCCCGCTCCCCCGGTCGATCACCTACGCGGCAATCGCTCTGGTTCTAGGCGCTTTATTGGCCTTTTTGCCTGCGGATTGGTTTGCTCGCCCAGAGTGGCGCACCACTTTTCAAACGTATGGAAAGATCGCTTTGGGGTCGATGGTAACCCCGCAACCCTGGCTTACGGTGCAAGGGGTCGGAATGCTCCTGGCAGGGGTTTGCTTTGGGTTGTTCCTGCTCTGTCAACCGGTCAACGGGGAAATCCACGAGCGCCTGGCTGGGGGATTCACCCTTGGAGTGGGAGTCTACGCGGGGTGCTCCATTTACGCGGCATGCACCGGGTGGTCGCACCCGTGGGATAGCTATCACACTGCTTTTGGTTTCCTCCCCAATCGCAACCATGTGGGAACGCTGCTCTCCATGGGAGCTGTTGCCGGGCTGGGAACTTTCTGGAACGCTCTGGAGCGTCGCCGATGGGTGCAGGCAGCGATGCTCGGAGCAGCGATCACCCTGATTGCCATTGGCGCGCTCAATTTTTGTGAAAGCCGCGCCGCCGCCGTGCTGCTCTTTGCCGGTTTTTTCATTTGGCTGGCCGGGGTTTTTCGCCAGGCCATCGACCGCCGGATTGCCTTATCGGCATCGGTACTGATGCTCTTCGCGCTGGGGGTCTTTCTCACCTCACAAACCCCTTCCATGAACCGGCTGAAGGAGACCGGCGCAGCTCTCGTTCTTCCCGAAGACAGTATCCCCCCCGCAGCAAACCTTGAAAAACCTGTCAGTCTCGGTTTCCGATTACTGCTTTACAAGGATACCTGCCGAATGATTGCCGACCATCCCTTCACCGGCATCGGATTGGGAAATTTCCGTTATCTCTCGCAGCAATACCGGGAGGCGTCGCTCTCCCAAGCTGTGGCCATCCATCCGGATAGTAGCTGGCTCTCGATTGCCGCAGAGGCGGGATTACCGACGGTCGGAGCCGCTCTGGCTCTGGTGGTGCTGGGTTTTTCACGCCTGAGGAATTGCCGACGCTATCCCTCCTGGTCCGTGCGCTGGGCAAGCGCGACGGCAGTGATTCTTTTCGTAGGCCATTGCACGTTCGACGTTCCAGCGCACCGTGCGGCAACCCTCCTGCCGGCCCTCTTTCTTGCCGGGCTTGCTTTTCGCCCCTCCAAGGGGCGCCCCCCTCAACCCTGCCTCTCGCTTCGCACGAGCCGGGCTTTTTTTGTCGTATCCGGAGCGGCTTTCCTCATTGCAGGCGCCTGGCTGGGCGGCTGCTTCCCCAAGGGCCTAGAGGAACTTCCCTCGGAGGCAATCGAAAATGCACCCCAAAAAATGTATGGGATGTACAAATACCGCACGGAAGAGGGGGTCAGCCTCGCCGAAAAAATTCTCGCCCACGCACCTTTGGCCTCGGAGCTTTATTACCAATGGGGCCTTTTTCAGCTCAATTTTGAGGGGACAGATAAAGAGGTGGAGCGCCACTTCGCCGCGGAGCGCATGCTCGAACCGCATTTGATCGAAACCCCTCTGCGCCAAGCAGATGCCTGGCTGCGGATCAACCCCACTCTTTCCTTGAGCCTCTTTGCTGAAGCGATGGAGAGAGCGGACAAACAAGATCTACGTTCGCAGGAGCACAACGCACAGCGCACCTTCCAAATCATAATGGAAAAAGTCGGCAGCTTACCGGAAATCGGCAACGAGCTTTACCCTTTGACGGCAGGCCGCCCGGATTTATTCCTCATCTGGGGGCGCGGAGCTTCGGATGGCACGTTTCAACTCTTCCTGCACACGGTTCTTGCGAGCGACCCGCTCCTGGACCGGTGGAGTCAGCAACAACAGCGGGAGCTGCTCCGGCTTTGGTGGCAAAAAGGAGATCGCACCGAAATGCAGCAATTGCTCAGAGAACACCCGAATCTGGCAGAGATCGCCTGGCCCATTCTGAGTCGGCATATGGCCCACGAGCTGCAATACGAGCAAGCTTGGCGGACTGCCGAAGCCCGACTCCAACTCGACACCCCCGACTTTTTTCAGGAAGCGGGAAACTCCGGGCGGCTGCGCACTGCCTACACAGAGCATAAAACCGCCATCGCAGCAGAACGCCTGGCTAAAAGCCTGGTTCGGGAAACCGATTTGGAGGGGGTGCTTCGGTTGGTGCAAGAAGCCAAAGCAGACTCGATCCAATCCCCAAATTTATCGCGTCTGGCCTCTGTGGCCGCTGCACGGCTCTCCCGCTGGCCCGAAGCATGGGCGTATCTGGTGGAAATGGCGCGCGCAAAGAACCCCGAGCTGGGGTTGTGAGGATTTACTCGGCGCTGAACCGATAAATAATCGTATTCTGGAAGGTCTCTCCGGGGCGAAGCACCGTGGACGGGAAACCGGGCTGGTTGGGAGAGTCCGGGAAATGCTGCGGCTCCATGCAGAAGCCGGTGCGGAAAGCATACGCTTTGCCTCCTTTGCCCACGTTGCTGCCGTCGAGGAAATTGCCGACATAAAACTGCATCCCGGGCTCGGTCGTGAGCACTTCCATGACCCGACCGGTCCTCGGCTCATAAACCTTCGCTGCAACCTCAAGCTTGCCTGGTTCTTTTTTGCTGAGCACCCAGTTGTGGTCATAGCCGTTGGCAAATTTCAACTGCTCCTCTTTTTCTGCAATCCGGGCGCCAATCGCCGTGGGTTTTCTGAAATCAAAGGGGGTTCCTTCGACCGGGCGTAATTCGCCGGTGGGAATCAAATCTTTGTCCACCGGGGTGAACCGGTCGGAGTTCAGAGTGACCAGGTGGCCGAGAATGTCGCCGTTGCCAGCCCCAGCCAGGTTGAAATAGGAATGATGGGTGAGATTGACGATCGTCGCCTGGTCGGTCGTCGCGGTGAAATCGAGCCGCAACTCGTTTTCCTGAGTTAAACGATAAACGGCTTTCACCTTCAGGTTGCCGGGATAGCCTTCTTCGCCGTCCTTGCTCACATAGGTCAGTTCCAAAGCCTGGCCGTCCCTGGTAGCCATCGGTTTGGCGGCCCAAACTACTTTGTCGAAACCTTTCAGACCACCATGCAATGCGTTCGGCCCGTTGTTGACCGCAAGCTGGTAGGTTTTGCCATCCAACGTAAATTGCCCCTTGGCGATGCGGTTGCCGTAACGCCCGATCAACGCGCCAAAGTAGAAGCTGTCCTTGAGATACCCCTCAAGGGTATCATAGCCGAGGGCCACATCGTCGAGTTTGCCCGCACGGTCAGGAACAAGGAGGGAAACCACCAGCCCACCGTAATTGGTGATCCGTGCTTCCATGCCGTGGGCATTGCGAAGGGTGTAGATTTCTACAGGGGTCCCGTCCTTGGTTTTACCGAAGGGTTGGACTTGGATTTCTTTTAGGGATGCGGCGGAAGCGCTGGTGGGAAGTTCCATGGAAATGAGAAATGGTGCGGTTTCATTTAAATCGTGGAGTTCCTCTGTTGAGGTTGGGGAGAACCGGTGAATCGGATTTGTAATAAATAAGATAGGGCGGGCTTTGCAAGCCGCTGTTCTCCACCGCTCCCAGGCAACCGCTCTAGCTGTGGGCTTTGAAAATCTCGCTTTCCTGGGTAATGCGTTTCTGCAAACTGGCGCAGACGTGACGGCACAAATCAAAGATCCCCGGGTCAGCAATACGGTAAAACACGCTCAGCCCACTCTTGCGCCGCGCCAGCAACCCCGCCGTGACGAGCGCCCCGAGCTGCCGGGAGACGTTGGTTTGAGTTCCGGCGGTTAAGCGGACCAGTTCTGTGACATTTTTTTCGCCCTCCTCCAGAGCCATCAGGAGCTTGAGCCGGGTCGGCTCGCTGAGGGCGCGAAACCGGGCGGCGATCAATTCCATAGCAGCGTCCGATAGCTTCGGGGGATGACTGTTTTTTGGCATGCGCAAAAAGAGATTTGAGCAGTATATGCGCATTATGCGCATATTATCAATAATGGCTTAAGGAATAATCCGCACCGGGGTGCCCACGGAGACATTGCGAAAAAATGCTTCCGCCATAAAACCGGGCATCCGAATGCACCCGTGCGAAGCCGGAGCGCCGGGCAAAAACCCTTCATGCATCCCCGTCCCGCCTACGATCCGCATGAAATACGGCATCTTTGCCGCGTCAAATTTCGCCCCTTTAGGCAGGGGATCGACATTGCGATCCGCGTCTTTCTTGATCATTGTTCCGGTCTGCGCATCGAGATAGTCGCCAAAGCGAGAGGAGGTATGGTCTTTGTCTTTTTGGATGATTTTAAAACTCCCAGAAGGGGTCCCAAATCCCTCGCGCCCGGTGGAAATGCTGGATATTCCCACCAATTGGCTGCCTTTGAAGAAATAAGCGTGTTGTTCACTGAGGCGGATCACCACGGAAGGAGCCCCGCTGACTCCCTCGCCGTCCCAATAGGAAACCGTATCAAAACTCGGACGGCCCCTTTCCGGAATGGCAACAATTCCCCCATTCTCGGTGAGGTATTGAGTGCCCCGGCCCAGGCGGGGATCTGAGGCGCATCCGGCAAGAAGCCCGATGCCAACCAAGACAGGCAAAATAGAACGTCGCATAAAAAAAACTGATGCGAGACTAAAGCGCGACCGCAGGGACCCGTCAAGAACCGTTGGGCGGAAAGGTTGCAGGTTGAGTTCCCTCGCCATGCTCGGGAGAACGCACGGCGCAGTGATTCTCTGCTTTGCTGAGTTCCAGATTTTTCCTCACGTGAACATGAGGCGACAAATCACAATCGAGGCGATCACCCCAACCAGATCGGCGATCAATCCGGCGGGAACGGCATGCCGGGTGCGCCGGATGCTCACCGAGCCGAAATAGACGGCGATCACATAAAAGGTCGTCTCCGTGCTCCCAAAGATGGTCCCCGCCATAAGGCTGTTCAGGCTGTCGGGGCCGAAGGTTTTCACAATCTCTGTGAAAATCCCCGTGGTAGCACCGCCGCTCAATGGCCGCACCAAAACCAGCGGCAGGAGGTCCACCGGGAAACCGATCCAACCCAGCGCCGGGCCCAGGATTTTGGAAAGCAGGTCGATTCCCCCCGCCTTGCGGAACATCCCCACGGCCACAAGAATCGCGACCAGAAACGGGATGATGCGGGTGGCCACCTGGAACCCCTCCCGCGCTCCCTCGACAAATTCCTCATACACCTTCACCCCGCGCAGCCAGGCGTAGAGCGGGAAAAAGGTGAACGCAAACGGCAGCGCCAGCATGCCGACGACACTGAGCAGCCGGGTGGGAAGCTTCAAGCGGGCAAGGTTCTCGCCCAGCGGCGCATAGCTGAAATCCAGCGCCCGCGGGGCCAGCGGACGCAGGGAAGCCAAAACGGCGTTGGCATGGTCCGGGAAGCAGAGAACCCAAAACAGCAAACCCATCGCGATCCAGTAGAGCGCCAGCAAAAACTTGCCGCCGCTCGTTAACGGCGGCACCTGCGCCGGGGCGGGCGCGCTCTCCAGGCCCGTTTCCGGGGCCTCCGAAACTGCTTCCAACGGGGCAAGCCGGTAGCGCGGGAGCTTTTCCAGCAATTTGGCGCTGATGAGCCCGGCGGTGAAGGCGCAAAGCGTGGCCAGCAAAGCGCTGCCCACAATGGCCGTCGGATTTTTTGACCCGTTGATGGCGAGGATGCCAATGGCGGTGGCTGGGATCAGTTGGATCGACGCCGTGTTCATCGCCAGGAAGGTGCACATGGCGTTGCTCGCGGTGCCGGGGCGCGGGTTGAGTTGCTCCAAGTGTTTCATCGCCTTGAGCCCCAGCGGGGTGGCGGCATTGCCGAGCCCGAGCATGTTGGCGGCCATGTTCATCGCCATGGTGCCGAGCGCCGGGTGTTCCGGGGGAACCTCGGGGAAAAGCCGCCGCATCACAGGCCGCAGCGCCTGGGCAAGGAGTTGGACGAGCCCGGCAAGTTCTGCCAACCGCATCATGCCCAGCCAGAGGGCGAACCAGCCCGCCAGCGGCAGGGCGATGCTCATCACGGCGTCCTTTGCGCTCATCGCGGCGGCTTCCGTCACCGCCCCCAAATGGCCGGAGAACCCGCCAATGAACACGGAGAGCAGCACAAGCCAGAGCCAGATGGGGTTAAGCACGGGGAATATTATTGCCGGACTCAACGCGTTCGCCAAGAAAGGAGTTTTAAAGGATAGGGGATTTCCCGATTTGGGGTTGATTTGCCTCAGCGGAAATTTACCTTGTGAGGATGTCTTCTTTGCCCGCCCTTTCCGCCCCCCTCGCTCCCGCCGATTCTTTCGCCCGGCGTCACCTCGGTTCCAACCCCCAGGAGACGCAGGCCATGCTTTCCACGCTCGGCTTTGAATCGCTCGTTGCCCTGGTGGACCGGGCAGTGCCCTCGGATATCCGACTGCCCTGGCCGATGCATCTCGCGACCGCCAAGGGCGAACACGCAACGCTTGAAGAACTGGGCAAGATCGCGATGCGAAACCAGCTTTTCCGCTCGCATATCGGCATGGGCTATTACGACACGATCACCCCGCCCGTTGTCCTGCGTAATATTTTGAAAAATCCCGGCTGGTACACCGCCTACACTCCCTACCAGGCGGAAATCTCCCAAGGGCGGCTCGAAGCGCTCCTGAATTTCCAGACGATGATCGTGGAGTTGACCGGGATGGATATTGCGAATGCTTCCATGCTCGACGAGGGGACCGCCGCCGCCGAAGCGATGCACCTCTGCCGCACGCTCTGCAAAACGGCGGACGCGCAAACCCTCTTTGTCTCCAACGGGTGCCACCCGCAGACCATCGCCGTGGTGGAAACGCGGGCCGCAGCACTGGGCCTGCGCGTGGTTGTCGGCGACGAAGCCGCTTACTCTTTCAGCGAAAAGACGTTCGCCGTGCTGCTCCAGGTGCCCGCAACGGACGGGGCGATCAGCGATCCCACCGCTTTCATCGAAAAAGCGCACCGCCACGGCGCAATGGCGATTGTCGCCGCCGATCTGCTTGCACTCACGCTGCTGAAATCTCCCGGAGAAATGGGAGCCGACGTGGCCGTGGGCACCACCCAGCGTTTCGGCGTTCCGATGGGTTACGGCGGCCCTCATGCGGCTTACTTCGCCACGCGGGACGCTTTCAAGCGCGCCATGCCGGGGCGTCT
>JAPLTE010000074.1 GCA_026398235.1 Verrucomicrobiota bacterium | reverse complement strand
TTCCACGCTCGCCCCTTTGAGCGGGCTGGCATGGGAGCCGGCGCGGAACCCTTCGACGATGTAACGCGAGCGGATCACAAGCGACTCGAGCTTGCGCATGGCTTCAGGAGTAAGGAAATCGGCAATGCCGGGCATGGTGGGAGGAACCTGTCTGAAATTTTAGAAAGTGACGGCGAAAAGTTGATCGGGTCCGGCCAGGAGGGCCCAGCGATCCTCAAGATAGAGGAGAGTATACACGCCGGTTTTGCCGCCGGGTTGAAGGGTGGCCGTGGTGGAACCGGTGCGGATTTCCAAGACGCGTTTGTCGCCGAGATGGCGCACGGCCAAGCTCCATCCGGGCAGGGCGGCCGGAGTATGGCAGGGGCCGAGGTCCGGGAGATGGGCGGGCCCGAGTTGGTACCGTTGCCCCGTGAGCTTTTCGAGCCCTTGCGGAGCATGCGCTTTGTATGCCCAAGGCTGGCCCCACGGGTCGAGCCGCAATGCTTCAGGCACGCTGGATTCAACTATGGCAAATTGCTCGGGGAACCGGACGTTTTCGCGATAATATTGATGCAATAGTACATCGATCTGCCGCATCTGCGCCCGTGCCAGCCAGGCGCGGGCGACTTCGGCGAGTCCGTGGGCGATGGGATCTTTTTCACGATCCGCCGCGATGAACGGACGCAACTCGTTGACCCAGGTCGGCTCGATCATCTGGACTTTGGATGCCGTGGTGGCGAGGATTTTCAGGAACAGTTTCTGGAATTGCGCCGCCGGCTTCAACTCGCCCGGAATGGGGGTCGAGATGAGCGCGGCAGTTTCTGATTTCAAATCCGCCGGGGCTTTGGCTGCCAGCGGCCAGAGGTCGGGCGGGGCGGCTTGGGCGACGCAAGCGCAGAACAGGAGAAGGAGGAGGGCAACAGCAGTTTTCACGCGCAGGCTGGGGAGGTTACGAATTAAAAGTCAGGAGGCTAGAGATAGATGGCGGGGAAAGCGGTAGATATCCATTGATTTCCTGGTTTCCTGGATTCCTGATTCATTCTGAGTGTTCGAGAGCACGCCTTAGTGCGTCACTGCATAGTAGAGGACGTTCACACCCAACGCGGTGGCATCCTTGGATTCGTAGCCCAGCGCGTAAGGAGCCAGCGCATTTTCCCAACCGGCGCTCAAATCATTGGGTGTGTAAATGACCGAGAGAGTGCCGTTGAGTTCGATGCCGAAAAGCTCGGGCGCCATTTCGATCTGGTTCTCATGCCGCACGGCCAAGGCAGGGCGGGCTTTGACGACGGCTGCGTTGAGGGGTTTGGTGAAAATCTCGTGCCCGGCAGGCAACGCGCTGAGCGATTTGCCGGGGAGCACTTTGGCGATCTGTTGCCGGAAGGAGGCATCGAAGGTCTGCCGCCCCTCGCCTGCTTCCACCAGGAGCACGCCGCCGTTGTTGAGGAAGCGGCGCAAGGCGGCGACTTCCGCCTCGCTCAGCGCAAAATCCGTCGTCCCCGTCATATACAGGAACGGCATTTCATAAATGGCCGCGTCGGTGAGGCTGACGTCGCGCAGTTCAAACGAGACCGGGGTGCCGGTGGAGGTGTGAAACTGGTTGAGCAGCATCGGGAAGGCGGCGGCGCGGGTTTTCCAGGGTCCGTCGTGGATGATCTGGCCGACGCGGAATTTGCCCGCGGTCTTTTTGTCCGCGTTGACGAGTTCCACGCTTTTGCCGACGCTGCGGCCCGCGTCGCGCATGGCGGTGACGTAGCTCACGAGATTGGCGCCGATCTTGCGCGCGTCTGTATCCGCGTACCCCCAACTGTCACACTGGTTGGATTCCCAGCCGAGAGCGAAGTCCCAGCGCGAGATGAAAATGGCGGTGCGGTTGTCGAGATCCACGCCGTCGATCCATGGGTACGGGTCGGGAGCCACGCCATCGCGTATCATCCGGGGGCGATAGGCGACTTTGTCGATTTCATAAAAGGAATGGAACACAGGGTGATCCATCCGCACTCTATAGAGCGTGCTTTCTGGGAGGATTTCCCGCGCGGCCTGGCGGGCCGAAGCGTAGGCGTCGGGATTCCCCACCAGCGAGTTGAAAATAATGGTGCCGCCGTTGAGGAGGTATTCGCGCAGGTTATGAATTTCCGCCTTGGAGAGCTTAAAGGGCTTGTAGCCGGAGCGGTAGAGGATCGGGTTGCGCTGGGCATCGGTGGAGATCTCTGCGAACTGCTTGATGTTGGAGCTGAAGTTCACCTTCATCTCCTGGCTCATCCATTGGAGGAGGCCCTTGAGGTCATTGGGGGTGCGGGTCCAATCCTCGGCGTCCTTGGTGGCAATCTTCGTGAGCAGCACGGGAGGCTGGGGCGGATTCTTCTTTTCCTGCCTTTTTTGGAACACGCCGGGATACGGCAGAGGGGCCATTCCTTCCGAGGAAGCGATCTGGGCGGGGGGCGGCTTGGGGTGTTCGAGCGGGGGCGGTTCCGGTGCACGCAGGGCGGCGGTGGAAACGGAGACGAAGGCAATAAGACCGACGCTGGCAACAAGAAGCGTTTTCATAGGTCAATTCGTTTGGTTTGTGGAGCTTGAATCCCCCCATTTAGATATTCAACCCCGGATTGGAATTTGTTTGGCACATCGGAAACGGAGATTTCAGGTCTTAATAAACCCCCTTCGTATTAAGGAATCATGTGGAAAACGGCGGAAAATTGTTAAGAGAGTGTTAAAGAATCCCCGAACGATCTCTGTTGACGGCGTTGTGTGTGACATTAAAGTAGCCGTCGAGATGGCTTTGCTCCGAAAAATATTCTGGTTGGCGGTGTTTTTGATCGCCACACTCAGCTTTGTGGTTCTTTTTGAGAAGGGGACCACGGATTTTATCCCGAACCTGCAAAAGCAGGCTCAGGAGTTCAACGAAATGGTGCGCGCGCAATTCGCTCCCGCGCAAAAGAGCAATAAGCCCTAAGGCTGGGCGGCGCTCCGTCTGCCTATTTGCTCCCGGGTATTTTCAAGAAAACGCTTGCCATTTTTGCGGGGCCCCCTATTTTGCCCACCCCATGCCTAAGTCAATCGCACGTCGTAAGACGAAGAAGGCCGTGGCCAAGCGGTTTAAAATCACCGGGACAGGTAAAATCCTTCGCTCTCAAGCCGGAAAACGGCACTTGCTGCAAAGCAAGAGCGCGAAGAGCAAGCGTCAGCTTGCAAAATCCGCCCTCGTGGACAAAACCGACATGGCTCGGATTAAAGAGAACATGCCGTTCGCGTAACCACGCGTTTACAGCAGCGTCCGCCCTCCTGATCCCAAAACGGGGTCTCATCAGCGAGCGAGGTCCGGGCAGACGTTACAACCCATAAACAGCACGCTGAAAGAAAGGAAATAACATGCCAAGAGCAACTAACGCACCCGCCAGTCGCGAACGCCGCAAGCGGATGCTCGATAAGGCCAAGGGGTTCCGCGGCCGCCGCAGTAAACTGTTCCGCTACGCGAAAAACGCGATCATGAAGGCGGAATACTGGTCGTATCGCGACCGGAAAACCCGCAAGCGCAACTTCCGGAAACTCTGGATCGTGCGTTTGAACGCCGCCTGCCGCGCCAACGGCATCACCTACAGCCGGTTTGCAGAAGGTCTTGTCGCTTGCGGCAACCAACTCGACCGCAAGGTGCTCTCCGATATGGCCATCTCGGACGAACCCGCATTTCTCGCCATCCTCAAGAAAGCCGTAGCGGCCCTTGAGAACAAGAGAGCGGCGGCAGCCAAAGCAGCGTAACACCTGCCCTTCCAATTTCCGGCCAGCGGTCGTTTCACCACGCCGCTGGCCGTTGTTTTTCCCACCTTTCTCCGCGTCTCCCCATCTCCGCGTCTTTCTTTATGGCAGGCATCATCATCCGTCCCCGGTCCCGCATTCTTCACGGCCACGAATGGGTCTATTTCTCCGAAGTGCTCAAAGCCTTTGGCGCGCCGGAAGATGGCTCCGTCATTTCCATCAAAGACGGCAAAGACCGGATGCTCGGCTCCGCCATCTACAATTCCAAATCGCAGATCATCGCCCGACGGTTCTCGCGCCAGCGGCAGGATCTCGATGCCGATTTTTTCCTGCGCCGCATCCAGCAAGCCATCGAATACCGCCAGCGTCGCGGCGTGAACCCGCAACTGGGGCGCCTGGTCTGGAGCGAAAGCGACGGGCTGCCGGGGGTGATCGTGGATCGTTACGGTGACTGCCTCGTGCTCCAGACGCTGACGCTCGCGATGGACCTGCGCAAAAACTTGATTGTCGATGCGTTGCGCGAACTGTGCGCGCCCAAAGCCATCATTGAGCGCAACGACGCTCCGATCCGCAAAGCGGAAGGCATGGAGCCTGTCATTGGCGTGCTCTGGGGCGAAGTGCCGCCGACGACAGCCATCGAAGTGCTCGGGCTGCGGTTCGAGGTCGATCTTTTGCACGGACAGAAAACCGGTTTTTACCTCGACCAACTCGATAACTACGCGGGCGTGGCACCGTGGGCTGCCGGAAAACGGGTGCTCGACTGTTTTTCAAACCAGGGAGCGTTTGCGCTTGCCTGTGCCAAGGCGGGAGCCGCCAGTGTCCGCGCCGTGGAGATCAGCGCGGATTGTGTCGAGTTGATCCGCCAAAACGCCGAGCGCAACGGGCTCCAGGTGGACGCCATCGCCGCGAACGTCTTCGACTACCTCAATGATCAGGAGCGGGCCGGGGCGCAATACGACCTCATCGTGCTCGACCCGCCGTCGTTCACCAAATCCAAGGAGAAACTCAACGACGCCCTGCGCGGCTACAAGGAAATCCACCTGCGCGCGCTCAAGCTGCTCGCGCCGGGCGGACTATTGGCAACGTTCTCCTGCTCACACCACGTCAACGACGAGTTGTTCCGGGAAGTCATCGCCGACGCCGCCGTGGATGCGAAGAAGACCTTGCGCCAGCTCGTGCGGTTTGGACAAGCCGCGGATCATCCCGTTATCCTCAATCTGCCCGAGACGGAATACCTGCGCGGTTACCTCTTCGAACTCGCGCCGGGGAGGTAGCGCCGAGGCAGGCGCATGCTGAAACGCTCACCTCTCCGCCGCAGACCAGCCGCGTGACGCCTTCTGCACACCACACCCGCAAGCTGCCATCGGGCTCCAGCCCTTCGGCGGTGGCTTCGTAGGTTTCCTGTGGGCCGTGGACGGTAATCCGGCGACCCACCAGAAAACTCCGCGCCTCGGCTTCGGCAACCACGGACGCAAAATCGTTCTCCAGCGCAGGATAGAGCGCGTCGAGTTGGCGTAATAATGCCGCCGCAACCGTATGGCGCTCCAGCGGCGCTCCAGACGTTTCGCGCAGCGAGGTCGCTTTGGTGTGCAGTTCCTCCGGGAAATCGCTGCGCGTATGGTTGATGTTCACCCCGATGCCGACCACGGCGTAGCCGCACGGCCCGGCGACGCTTTCGCACAGAATGCCGACCGCTTTTTTGCCCCCGAGATAAATATCATTGGGCCATTTGATGGCGGCGCGGCAACCGGGGAGCGCTTCCTCAATGCCGCGCGCGATGCCGACCGCCGCCCAGGTGGTCAACCGCGACCAATCTGCCAGCGCAAACGCAGGCCGCAGCAGGAGCGAAAACCATAGCCCTTGGTGCGCTGCCGATTCCCATTTGCGCCCCAAGCGTCCGCGTCCTGCGGTTTGGCGCTCGGCAAAAAGGACCAGCCCATCCGCCGCCCCGGCGCGTCCGAGTTGGGTCGCCTCGTCGTTGGTCGAGCCGGTTTCGGTCATGACCACGATTTCGCGGCCAATCCGGCGAGCAACCGGTAGCAGCGCGGAAATGGCATCGGCTTTGAGCAATGGTAAGCGGGTTATGGGGTCCATTGAAACAGGATGAACAGAGAAGAAGACTGGGGTTTACTTGTTCGTGGCTTTGCGCCAGCGGGAGCTTCACTATTTTAGACAGGATTAACAGGATTGACATGATTTACAGGATTTTTCGGATGGAGGTTACAAATGCTAACCCGGATTTCAGAGGCTACGGGCGTAATCCTGCTAATCCTGAGAATCTTGTTAATCCTGTCTAAATTGCCAAGCGCGCCATCGTCTACCGTTCCCGTTGCAGGTCGAGTGAGAAATCCAGCGCCGGGGCGGAGTGGGTGAGCGCACCCACGGAAATAAAATCGACCCCCGTCGCGGCGATCCCCGCCACGGTTTGCAGGTTCACGCCGCCGCTGGCTTCAAACTGCACCCGGCCTGCTCCCAGTGCGACACATTCGCGCATCTGGTCGAGGGTCATGTTGTCGAGGAGGATAACGGCTACGCCTTCGAGAGTGAGGAACCCGCGCACTTGCTCCACGGTATCCGCTTCGAGCTCCACGCGCATGCCGGGGCGCTCCGCCGCGAGCCGGGCAATGGCGTTGCGCAGAAAATCCAAGTCATCCCGGGCGGCGAGGTGATTGTCTTTGACCATCACCATGTCGTAGAGGCCAAACCGGTGATTTGTGCCCCCCCCGGCCTTCACAGCCGCTTTTTCCAGCGCTCGCAAACCGGGCGTCGTTTTGCGGGTATCCAGAATCCGCGCGCGCGCTCCCGGCACCGTTTCCACGGCATCCACAAAGCGCCGGGTGAGGGTCGCCACGCCGGAAAGCTGTTGGAGGAAATTCAGCGCCACGCGTTCGGCAGTCAGCAGAGAGCGCACGAGGCCCGCAATCGCGAGGACCGGGACGCCCGGTGTCACCGGGCTGCCGGAGGAGTGTAGAATTTCCACGTGGAGTTGGGGATCAACCTGTCGAAAGACCTCAGCGGCGACCTCGACCCCGGCGGCAACGCCGGTCTCTTTGGCGATAATCCGGGCATGGCCGGTCTGGGTGGGATTGACAAAATAGGCGCACGTCACATCCCCGGAACCGATGTCCTCGGCGAGGGCGGTACGGATGATGTCGGCAGCGGAAGAAGAAAATAATGGAGGCACCTACAACTGCCTAAATCGAGAAGGGCGGAATCGCAATCCTGGAAAAAAAGATTCGGGCCGCGCACGGTAAAAACAAACCCCTTTATTAAAAACCCGCGCACGGCCCGAATCACCCCCTCAACATAAACTCAGACAGGGGTCTGTCGGGTTCGTTCAAACAATTTGCAGAAAAGCGCAAATTTTTTTGAAAGGGCCTCAGAAGCTATCTAAAAATTGGGAGCGGGGTGCGTTGCAGCAGGTTTTGGGGTTGGCCAAGGCCAGTTGCGGTTCGCGCTCCCGCGCGCGCGGCGGCTGACGCGCGCCCCCCGATAAAAGAGCGCTATTCTGCAACCTTTCAGGCAAGAGGGTTAAACGGGCTCTTACTGTGTTACTCCCTCGTCGCCTATCCACCGATAGGCTCCTCGCTCGTGCCTTGTCATACCCCGTTTTCCCCTCTTGCGCACCCTCGCCGAATTTTTAGACAGCTTCTCAGGGGTTCCCGGAGTGGGTGTTACAGCAAAAGAGGACACGGATTTTGCTTTTCATGCACCGGAATCCGGCTAGTGTGCAGTTTCGTCAGCAGTGTTGGGGCAGGGGAGTTTGCAATTGAGTTAATCAGTGGCGACTTGAGACCGATGACCGGGAACCGTCACCGCAGTGCCTGGCAGTTATTAGTATGAACAACAAACTTTACGTGGGGAACCTTCCCTTTAACGTAACGGAACCCGATCTGCAGGACCTTTTTGGTCAAGCTGGCACCGTCAGTGACGTGATGCTGGTGCAGGACAAATTCACGGGCAAAAGCCGTGGATTTGCATTTGTCACAATGAGCAGCGAGAGCGAAGCCCAGAACGCCATTGAGCAGTTCCACGGCAAAGCCCTCGAAGGCCGGCCTCTTACCGTAAACATCGCGCGTCCTCGTGAAGAGCGCAGTGGCGGCGGTGGTGGCGGCGGCGGACGCTCTTTTGAGCGCCGCAGCGGTGGCGGTGGCGGCGGTTACGGCGGCGGCGGTGAACGCCGTGGCGGTGGCGGCGGAGGCCGCGACCGTGGCGGTGATCGCGGTGGTCGTTACTAAACTCCTCCCGGAGCCTTAAAAAGGCACCAAACGAGTTTGACGCCGGTGTCGTTGTGAAAGCAGCGGCACCGGCGTTCTTTTTTTGCCGGATTCAAATGGCGAGCACACTTCCATCGCGCTCGGAGAGCGCGATCCACCGGTGGATCGACCGCTCCGCGGGCGATCTGGGAGGGCGATTTGTTACGTAAACAGCGCCATGGAGACGCTGTAGCCGTGGACGAAGTTCGCGCGGCCAATGGGGCCGATCTCCCCGTTGCAAAAACAGCCTGAACTGGGATGGCTTCCGATGATCTGGCTCAGGGCGTGCGCGTCGTGATTGGGCGTCCCAAAGAGATCCCGGCCACGTCCGTTGCAAACAAAAACCAGGGAGGCAAACGGGGGCGGTTTGCGGCTGCGTTCCGCAAGCAGAGAAAGGCGCAGGTCGTCATCGGCGGTCACCTGATCGCGCAATTGCCATTGCAGCGTCTGTCCCACGCGAGGGAACGCCCCGAGAGCCACGGCTCCCGAATGGGCATCGGCTCCGAGGATGGCGCGGATCAAAAAATCACCCTGCTTAAACTCCTCGATATATTCCGAGCTGGCCAGACCTGCGAACAAATTGCCTTGGGCCCGCACTTTATCCCGGTCGTCGAGCGCTTCAAACGCTTCGGCCAGGACCGAATACGCCGGTTTGCCGCCGAGCGCCAAGAGCAGATTGCCGTTGGACCCGGTGACGGTGAGCGGTTCTCCGATCGGTCGGCATCCCTGGGAGAGCAGCGGCCGCAGGGTGACCCCGCCTTTCATCCCGACCAACATCGCGCTTCCCGGTGAGAGCATTTCGTGGTTTTGGAAAACAAATACCCCCTCGGTGGCATTTTCGGGACCGCTGCACAATCCCCCCACCATCGGCACGCCGGGGTAGGCACCATTCCAGTCGTTGATCCACGGTTCCACCGGAAAACCGAACGGGTCGCAAAAAGCCAGCCAGGCATCCACTTCGCCAGGCTTGACTCCCGTGATCCGATGGCACTCCTGCGGCGAACCCAAGCTTTCGGCTTGCGTGGCCGTCAAAGGACAAGCGTGGATTTGTGTGTTGGGAAGATGCAGAAAGAGGAGGGAAAATCCGGCGGCTTTTTCCGCTTCGCGATTGGTTCCAATCACGCCCGAACCGCTGCACCCCGCCAGCAGCGGCACGTGGCCGTGGAGTTGGATCAACTCGAGAAAGTCCGGCAGCGCCTCGAAGTAATCCGCCGAGGCAAACACAAACCCGACAGTTACCTTCCCGCCCACTTGCGCTAATGCGGAACGCGCCGCTTCGATCACGACAGCCTCCGAGTAGGGAGTCAGCAGGAGACGTGAGGCGGCGGTGTTGGGCATGGTTCCAAGGCGGGGCACCCGTTGGCGTGAATGATTTCACAGCAACGAAGCGCGACCCTCTATCCTTGCATCGGCAGCCCGCCGCACCGCGCGTGCGGACCTCTACGACCTATAGGCCTTACGGGACTCTCAATACCTACTGCGCTTTAGGGTTCACGGTTGGCGAGTGGCGAGATACGGCCTGCAGCCATTCGTCCGTGCGGAATGGCACCGCTGGCAACCCGGCTTGGTTGACAAGGTTTACCGCCGGATTGTTTGCCCAGGCATAGCGCACCGCGACAGGGTGCTCGACGCCGGGAGCGGTCAGCGTAAGGACGGGTTCTTTGGATTTTTGGGAAGCAACGATCTTCGCATCGGCCCAGACGAATTTCTGGTCCGCGCCCGCAAGTGCAAACTCCTTGATCTTGCCGCCGTCTTTAGCGGCGAGGCCGAGAGCGGTGCCGGGTTTAAAGGCAACGGTGGCGTTTGCGCCATCAAATTTGACGGTATCGAAAGCAGGTCCGGAGTAAACAATGTCCTTGCCGTAGGTTTTGGCCTCGGCGACCAGGGCGAGACGGATTCCGACCTCCTGCTTGTTGGCGGGGTGAACGGATTTCTCTTCTCCGATGTCGATGGCGACTGCCAGGCCGCTGTTGGGGAGGCTGAGGGAAGTCAGGCGTTGGGATTCGCGCAAAAGAGCCCAGTGAGTGTCCGTCGGTTCCGGTGTGGGCGCCATGAAGTTGGCGAGCTGGACAATGTAGAAGGGGAGCTCGGGCTGGTTCCAGGCTTTACGCCATGAAGTGATCATTGCGGGCAACAGGCGACGATAGCGCAAGGCGTCTCCAGCGTTCGATTCGCCTTGGTACCAGATGGCTCCTTTGATGGGATATTTCGTCGCGCCAAAGATCATGGCGTTATAAAGGGTGCTGGCTGCACCACCATAGCCAGGGCCGCGCGGTTTTTTCGGTTCGGGTTTGCCTTCGGCTTTGGCCGCTTTTACGGCCGCCTTCCATGCGACAAGAGTCTCCTTCTCATATTTCTCCTGGAGCGCAGGGTAATTGGCCAATTCTTTCTGGCGCTTATCGTAGTAGGTGGTCTTGAAATCAGGATCGCCTTGCAGCACTTCAGTGGGGGTCCAGGCACAGGCATTGGTGCCGGGCCAGGAGGAGTGGATCAAGCCGATGGGGATTTCCAAATCTTGATGCAGTTTCCGGCCGAAAAAATAGCCGGTCGCAGACCAGTGCGGAACGTTTTCGGGAGTGCAGACCTCCCATTTCCCCGCGATTTCTTCAACGGGCGTTTCGCTCGAATTTCTTGGGGCGTTGAACATTCGGATTTTCGGAAAATGGGCGGCGGCGATTTCCTGTTCAAAGTGCACGACCCCACCGGAGGGATTCAAAGAGCTTTTGAGGGTCATTGCCATGTTCGACTGGCCGGAGCAGACCCAGACATCGCCCACGGCGACATTGTGCACAGTGAGACTGTTTTTGCCCGACACCGTCATGTCACCCGCAAGGCCGGGTTCGAGCCCGTCCAGATTCACCCGCCATTTGCCGTCTTTACCCGCCGTCGTTTTGGCTTCCTTTGCGCCGAGCTTTACGGTGACGGCTTCGCCGGGATCGGCTTTGCCCCAAATGGCGGCTTGCGCGCGCTGAAGCAGCATGTTGTCGGAAATCAACGGCGGCAGCGTGATATCTGCCCATATTGAGCTTAAGGGGACGAGCGGGAGGAGAAAGAGGAGGGACTTTCGCATAAGTTTCCTAGGAAACCAGACCCTCACTACAGTTCAAGTGAAAACACGTTGATAGAGCGCCAGCGCGGTTTCCCGTTCGCGGGCGTGATCCAACAG
>JAPLTE010000135.1 GCA_026398235.1 Verrucomicrobiota bacterium | reverse complement strand
TGAAGACCAAAAAGCTGGATCGGTTCACATTGATCCCTCCCGCTCCGGCCCTGGTTCCACGGGCGTTTACCGTGAACAAGGTGGTCATCAACGAGGAACTTCTCAAGCCGCCGGTTGAGCCGGACCCGAAAAAAGTGGAGCCGCCAAAAACGGTCGTCCAAAACGACAAGCCGACAACCGAACCCCTCGCTACCGATGTGCGTTTTTCGCCGAACGCCCCCACGGCAAGCGACCTGACCAAAGCCATTTCCGCGGATAAACCTCGTGTGGAGCAAGTAAAGATCGCCACCCCGGAAACCAACGCGCGGATCGAACGGGAAATCGACTCCATCCGCGAGGCGCTTGCTTCCAAAAATGCGCCGAAAATCATCGCGGGTCAGGAGACCGGACTTCCCGCGTCCCATTCCAGCGGTCCGGAGGTGGCGGGTTACAGCAATATTGACCATCTGCTGGCGCAAGCCGGCCCCCTCACCGGCGCTGTCGCTCCCATTTACCAGCAGGGCGGGGCTTTGTTCGAATACGACAGCGCAACGCTCCGCAAGGAGGCCATCGAAACCTTGAGCAAGTTGGGCGTCCTGATGGAGCGCACAATCCGCGTGCCACTTTCAGCATCGAAGGGTACACCGACTCGTTTGGCACCCCGGAATACAACAAAAAACTCAGCACCGCGCGCGCCGAAGCGGTGAAGGCTTGGCTGGTGACTTATATGAAGCTCCAACCAGCGCAAATCGAGGCGAAGGGCCTGGGCAGCACTAATCTTAAAGTCCCCGCCACCGAAACCCGAGAAAAGCAGGCTCCCAATCGCCGGGTGGAAATCGTGATCCGCACGCCAAAGGAGTAGGAAAAAAACATGCTTGTCACCCCGAACGCAGGGGAGGATCTCGCAAGCTACGGCAGAACTCAGTTTAGTTCGGGCGTAAATTTCCCCACCACTACATTGCTCCGTTCAGGGGCCGCCGGGTAATTCTTGCGCCACGCAGGCGTCCTCTTGATCTTGGCAAAAAGACGCGCCTTGGTTCTCGGGTCCGGTTCGCAAGGGCGCAAACTCAAAGCAAACACCGCGTTCAGCTTGCGGCATTCGTCCAGGAATTTTTCCGCTTTTCGGCCAAACTCCAGCCGTCCGGCCTGAAATTGCGCCATTTCATCAGGGTCGAGCACTCCGACAATCGAGAGTCGGGCCAAGTGTTGGAACTCCTCAAAATTCATCTTATTTAGCTTTTTAGGATAGTGGGGGTGACGTGTTCCGGTTCTCCCCTATTGTTGATTCGTGTATCGTCCTGCAAGCGCGTGGGTCGGGTTTGGAATTGACCGGCAATATTTGGGCGCTACCGTTCTGGAAATGAGTCTGTTGAACAAGAAATTTCCGCGTTTGCTGCCTTCTCCCATCCCAAAGAACGTCCGGGTGGCGGATTTGATCGACAACAGTTTCAAGGCCTACAATGGGGGCCGCCTGGCGGAAGCCTGTCGTTTATTGACGGAAAAGATGCTGCCCCAAAACGGCACCGTCGGCCTCTCGCTCACCGGCGCGCTCACCCCGGCGGGGTTGGGCACCTCCGCCCTCATCCCCCTGATGAAAGCCGGGTTTGTCGATTGGATCGTCTCCACCGGCGCGAATCTTTACCATGACCTCCACTATGGGCTGGGAATGCACCTCTACGCTGGATCGCCCTTCCTCGATGATGTGAAGCTGCGGGATGAAGGGATTATCCGAATTTATGACGTCCTTTTCGACTACGACGTGCTCCTGGACACCGATGCGTTCGTGCGGGAGGTGATCCAAGGGCCGGAATTTCAGCGCCCGATGGGCACCGATGAGTTTCATCATCTGCTCGGCAAATATGTCCGCGAGCGGGAGAAAAAGCTCGGGCTTAAGGAGACCAGTTTATTGAGCGCGGCCTACCGATACGGTGTCCCCATTTTTACCAGTTCGCCCGGCGATTCCTCCATTGGGATGAACGTCGCCGCGATGGCGTTGCGCGGGTCCAAGCTCGCCTTTGACTGCAACCGGGACGTCAATCAGACCGCCGCTCTTGTTTACAATGCCAAATCCCACGGGCTGACTTCGAGCGTGTTCATACTAGGCGGCGGTTCGCCCAAGAATTTCATGCTCCAGACCGAACCGCAAATCCAGGAGGTGATGGGGATCGAAGAACGCGGCCACGATTATTTTCTCCAATGCACCGACGCGCGGCCCGATACGGGCGGTCTCTCCGGCGCGACGCCAGCGGAAGCGGTCAGTTGGGGCAAGGTCGATCCCGCGACGCTGCCCGATTGCGTGGTTTGTTATACCGATTCCACCATCGCCCTGCCGCTCATTACCGCGTATGCGCTCAGCAAAGTGGCTCCGCGCAAATTAAAGCGCCTCTACGACCGGCGCGACGCAATGCTGGAAACCCTCAGCGCGATCTATCTCAAAAAAGGCAAAGTGGAGAAGATCAAGCACCGCACTTCTGTCGCCAAGAAGAAGCGCGGGAAGAAATAGACGCAGAAGCATTTTTCACACAGAGGCACGAAGATCACGAAGGAAAAGCAAAGCCTTCCGTTTTCTTACTTTCATGTCTTCGTGCCTCTGTGTGAGACTCTTAAACCGGTTTGGAATAGACCTCCGCCCCTTTCTCCACAAACTCGGGGATTTCCCTCGTTACCAAGCTCCAGCTTGGTAACGCAGTTGTCTGCGAGGCTCTGCCTCGAAATCGTGGCCACAGAAGGCCCCCAGGAATTTTATCTCCCCGCTCCGTTCTTATCCAGCTTCCACGCTCTGCGAAGCTGGAGC
>JAPLTE010000114.1 GCA_026398235.1 Verrucomicrobiota bacterium | reverse complement strand
TGGGAACATACGGAAAATCGCCCCTGGATTTCAGGGAAACCCCACCTTGGCCTTTTGCGCCGGGGAGTGGTAGGATGCGCGCTGTGAACCAGACCACTCGAAAAACCCAGAATTATTCGTCTTTCGAGGAGCTTCTCCACTCGGTGAGCCACGGGGCCGGTTTTCTGGGGGCTTTGATCGGCGCGCCTTTTCTCATCAATGCCGCCCTGCAGCACGGCGGCGGGGCGGCGCTGGTAGGGGTGGTGGTTTTCGCTGTGACAGCGGCTTTACTTTACCTTTCGTCCACGATTTATCACGTTCTGCCGGTGGGCAGACCCAAGGAGCTATGCGAGGTGATTGATCACGCGGCGATTTTCCTGCTGATTGCCGGGACTT
Organism: Verrucomicrobiota bacterium; assembly: GCA_026398235.1. GTDB lineage: Bacteria > Verrucomicrobiota > Verrucomicrobiia > Chthoniobacterales > Chthoniobacteraceae > UBA695. Next base: position 1,736 of record JAPLTE010000114.1, on the reverse strand, counting down.
ACACACCGTTTACCCTTGGAGTGTTGCGGGGCACGCTGGGATGGACGCTTTTGGGGCTGGTTTGGGGGATCGCGTGTGTAGGGGTGATTCTCAAATCGATCCACGGCGTACGTTATCCTAGGGTTTCCTTGGCGCTTTACCTAGGGATGGGTTGGCTCATTGTCATCGCCGCCCGATCCCTTTACCTGAACCTCCCCTTGCCGGGCCTGCTCTGGCTGGCTGGCGGCGGCATTGCCTATACCGTCGGGGTGGCGTTTTACGTGAATAAGCAGCTCAAATTCGGCCATTTCGTGTGGCACCTGTTCGTGCTCACAGGAACGGCCTGCCATTACTTCGCCATTCTCTGGTACGCGGCTTAGCAGATGTGGGCGCGCACTTTGCGGCCGGAACTCTGAAAACGGACCCGGCCGGTTTCGATCAGGTCGGCAACGGCGGCAATAGTTTCGCCTTTGCTGCGGCTGCAACTGCTGACCAGTTGGATGAGTTCCCCCAGATTGTGAACCCCTCTCTGGATTTTGCGTGGGATCTTTTTCATAGGTTGGATGGTTTGTACGTTTTTTGAAGAGCATGAGCCATGCCTTCGCTGGATTAGACCGCGCGGACCGGGTTTTGTTCACTTGGCGTGCAGTGTTATCGGACATAACAGGATGGAAGACACACCTCGCCCTGAGAGGGTTGTGAGGTCCCTCGCTTGCGCTCGGGATGAGAAGCACGCGGGCCGAGTTTACTCTTTTTTGAAGACCAATCGCCCCCCGGCGGCGTCTGCTTCGATGGCGTCCCCGTCTTTGAAATGGCCTTCCAGGAGCTCCAAGCTCAACGGGTCGAGCAGGGAGCGTTGGATGGCCCGTTTGAGCGGCCGCGCGCCGTACACAGGGTCGTACCCTTCCTGGGCAAGGAATTCCTCGGCGTTTTCAGTGACGTTGAGGACGATGTTGCGCTCTGCGAGTCGCTCGGCGACACGGGCGATCTGGATCGCGACGATCTGCTTCAGATCGGCGTCGCTGAGGCGGTCAAACATGACGATTTCGTCCACGCGATTCAGGAACTCAGGTCGGAAATGGCCCCGCAATGCTTCCATCACGGCGGCTTCGCGCTGCTCGGAGTTGCCGTCCTCCAGGAGGTATTGGCTCCCGATGTTGGAGGTCATGATGAGGACCGTGTTTTTGAAATCGACCGTGCGCCCCTGGCCGTCGGTGATGCGGCCATCGTCGAGCACTTGGAGCAGGACGTTGAAGACGTCGTGGTGGGCTTTCTCGATTTCGTCAAAGAGGACGACGGAATACGGTTTACGCCGGACGGCTTCGGAGAGCTGCCCGCCTTCCTCGTAGCCGACATAGCCGGGAGGCGCGCCGATAAGCCGGGCGACTGTGTGCTTTTCCATATACTCGCTCATATCGATGCGAACCATGCTGTTTTCGTCATCGAAGAGGAATTCCGCGAGCGCCCGGGCCAACTCGGTCTTGCCGACGCCGGTGGGGCCAAGGAAGATGAACGAGCCGATGGGACGGCGCGGGTCGCCCAGGCCGCTGCGGGCGCGCCGGACGGCATTGGAGACGGCGCTGATGGCCTTGCGCTGGCCAATGACCCTTTTGCCAAGCCGCTCTTCCATCTGGACGAGTTTTTCGCGTTCGCCTTCCTGGAGCCGGGAAACCGGGATGCCGGTCCAACTGGAAACCACCTCGGCGATGTCGTCCTCGGTGACTTCCTCCTTGAGCATCTGGCGTCCGTCCTCCTGC
>JAPLTE010000113.1 GCA_026398235.1 Verrucomicrobiota bacterium | reverse complement strand
TGCTTCTCGTCATCGACAATGAGCAGGGTGGGTTGCATTGGAATTGAACCCATTCATAAGCCAACAGGGAATTCGCTGCAACCCCGAACGCGAAAAAAGTGTGCCAGATTGGCGCTTTTTACCGAGTGCCGTCCCCTCGATTGCCCTCCGGTTCTGCTACGCCAGAAGGGTGTCGATCACATCCTTGGCCGTGTAGGTTTTGTGGCCGGGCTTCAAAAACTGCCCCACATTCACCACGTCATCGCCAGCGGTCAGTAACGGCGGCTCAATGGCCCCGCCCGTGAGCACCTGCCCCAGCCCGATCGTGGATAAGAGGCCGTTGCAGACGCACTTGCGGCCGTGCGTTTCCTGCTCCTGGCCGCCTTTGCGCAGGTAGTTTGGCACAGGTTCCGCCGGGCAACGGTAGCCCAGGGTGCCGTCTTCCTTGCGGTAGGGATGCCGCAAATAGCCGAGATCGCAAATCCGGCTGCGTGCATTGTAAACCGCTGGGTTGGAAATACTTGAATCCACCTGGAGTACTTTGAAGGGGAACCCGGTGGGAGACGCCAGGGGATCGGTGTGGACCTTCAGGTTTCCGGTATAATAGTTGCAAAGCACCTCTCCCTTAAGTTCAGGAGCGATACCGGATTCCTCACAAAAAGCAAAAGCCGTTCCGACCTGGATGCCGACCGCGCCGAGCATGAGGGCCTGGGCCAGCCGGCCCGGGGCTCCATAAGAGCCCGCCAGCCAGAACGGCAACCCGATCTGCGCGATTTTTACAAGGTCCGGCACATCCCGTTCGCCATAAACCGGCTCCCCTTTCTCGCTCAACTGCATCGGCCCGCGTGGGGGGGCATTGTGCCCGCCTGCCGTCTCGCCTTCGACGATGAACCCGTCCACTTTGCCGCTCGATTTGCGCGCCAACGTCAACGCCAGGGTCGCCGAGGAGATAATCGCCAGGAAATTGGGCCGCTTGAGCTTCGGGGCGGTGCCGCCGCAGAACGCTACGGGATCAAAGGTGGTGGCAAACTCCTGGTCGGGGGTGGCCCCTTCCACGTCGATCTTGAGCTTGACGGCTTCGCCTTGGGCAAAATGATCGAGCACGCCGGGAATCGCACGGGGAATCCCCGCCCCCATTAAGATAAAATCCACCCCGGCAAGCATCGCCCCAAAAATCGAGGAAAGCGTGGGCAACTGGATTTTTTCCAAGAAATTAATGCCGACCTCCCCGGCATGACCGGCCTTGGCGAGGAACACCTCCACAAAATTCGCGAGGGTATTTAGTTCAAGGACATTTTGATGCGGGTTCGCGGAAAAAAGCGGGACAGGCTTGTATGGCTGGCCGGGAGCGATGCCGCCCTCGACAAAATATTGGTCCCACACACGGCGGGCAATTTCCGGGAACGGAAAATGGTCGAGCGCCCTGCGCACATGGCCTTCGGGATCGCCGGATTGGAGTCGGCGCGCAAGCACCACGTCCAAGGCGGTGCCGGAGACCACGCCAAGTTGTCCCGCGATGGAAACGGCACGGGCGAGCACCCAATTGGATACCCCAACCCCCATGCCACCCTGTATGATTTTCGGATAAAACATCTTGATCAGCCCCAACCCTCTCACAATCAACCACAAAAGTCCTAGCTAAATTTGCATAAAGCGAAGTATGAGCCAAAAATAGTCTTTCACCTGAGAAAAACGACCGTTTAACACTGTTTTCCTGAAGCGCCGCAAAATCCTGGGCTGGTTTCCTCTGTGATTTCAGCGCGCAGAAATCGCGACAACGTTTATTAAAAAGCCCTACTTTATCCCCAACGCCGCCTTCAAAAACGGCGCGGTGCGGCTCTCTTTGCTG
>JAPLTE010000014.1 GCA_026398235.1 Verrucomicrobiota bacterium | reverse complement strand
CCCGAGGCGGTTTGGGGGGTGGATACCGGGCCCGAATTCCGGCTCCAGTGCCTGCGCGAAGAGGTGCGCAGGATGGACGCGGTGGTTTACACCCACGGGCACACGGATCACATCATGGGGTTTGACGATCTGCGCCGTTTTTGCGAGGGAGAGCGCTGGATGCCGATCTACGCCGGGCCAGCAACGATGGCCGATCTGAAACGGGTCTTTGAATTCGCGTTCAACGGCCAAAATTTATACCCGGGCTATGTGCGGCCGGACCCCAGGGTGATCGCCCCCTTCGAGTCGTTCCCCATCGGAGCCACGACCCTGACGGCGCTGCCGGTGCAGCATGGCCGCGCGGAGGTGTACGGCTATTTGATGGAGCGCGAAGGCCGCCCGCTTGCCGCCTATTTGAGCGATTGCAAGGAGGTCGGCGACCCTGTGGTGGAGCGGATTCGCGGGGTGGACGTGCTCATTGTGGACGCCCTGCGCCACCGGCCCCATTTCACCCACATGAATGTCGCCGAAGCGCTGGACGTGGCGGCCCGGGTCCGTCCCGGTGCGACGTGGTTCACCCATCTGTGCCATGAACTCGGCCACGCCGAAACGGAAGCCAGTCTACCGCCCGGCGTGCGGATCGCCTACGACGGACTCAAATTGAACCTCTAGAGTTCCCATGAGCACGACCCCTTTCTCTGCGGCTTTGCGTCTTTGCGTGAGTCTTGTCGTGCTGGCGACGCTTTGCAGCGCGGCGATCCCGGACCCGGACGCCGCCGCCACCGTGGTCCTTTATAATGACGCGGAGAGCGCTTCGGTCAGCCTCGCCGGGTATTATGCCGAAAAACGCGGCATCCCGCTCGACCATCTCGTCGGCCTCCAATGTCCGCTGGAAGAAAGCATCAGCCGGGCCGATTACGAGCGCACGGTCGCCGAGCCGCTCCGAAACATTTTCCTGGCGCGCGGCTGGTGGAAAACGGAAGCCGACCTGGTGAATGGGCGCGTGGGCGAGAGCAGCATCCGCTACGTGGCAGTGATGCGGGGCATTCCGCTGAAAATCGCGGCTGTGCCGCTTTGGGAAGGGGACCAGACCGCCTCTCTTCCTGCGCTGCTCCAACACAACGAAGCGGCGTTCGATTCCGAACTCGCGGTGCTCGGCCTGCACACCCGGCAAATCACGGGAACGCTGCCGAACCCGTGTTTTCAGGAGCGCCTTCTGCCCGGGCAACCCAAGGTCCCTTGGCTGCTGCGTGTTTGCCGGCTGGACGCGGCGGAACCGGCCACGGTCCGCAGGATGATTGATGATGCCGTGGCTACCGAAAAAAACGGCCTATGGGGATTTGCCTATGTCGATTCCCGTGGGCTGACCGGGGGCCCCCATTTGGAGGGGGACGTGTGGATGCGCAGGGTGGCGGCCGATGCCGCCAGCCATGGGATGCCGTGCATTCACGACAACGGACCTGCGCTTTTCCCGGAATCTTATCCGATCAATAGAGCCGCGCTTTATTTTGGATGGTATTGCGGCGAGGTGCAGGGGGCTTTCAAAAACAACCATGTGCGGTTTCTTCCGGGAGCCATCGCCGTGCATTTGCATTCCTTCAGCGCCGAATCGCTGCGCGCGCCGTTGCGCGGCTGGTGCGCTCCTTTGCTTGAAATGGGGGCCGCCGCGACGCTGGGCAACGTGTATGAGCCCTACCTCACGCTGACGACGCACCTGGATGAATTCGAGCGCCGACTGCGCGCCGGCTCCACCTTTGCGGACGCCGCCTACGCGGCGCAACCGGTTCTTTCTTGGATGGCGACTTTCATTGGCGACCCGCTGTATCGCCCTTTCAAAGCCTCTGCGAATCGGATGCCCGCGGATTACGCAGCTTACCGCGAGGGGGCGATGCTTTGGGCGCAAAAAGGGCGGGCGGCAGGCGAACCGGTGCTCCAGGCCAAAGGCCGGGCCCTCAAGAGCGGGGTGGTCTTTGAGGGACTCGGGCTGCTCCAGGCCGCAGCAAAGGAGCCCGAAGCGGCGCTGGCCTCCTGGGTTCAGGCACGCCACTTTTATAAAGAAGAGGCGGACGGCATCCGCTGCGCTTTGCACGCCATCGCCCTTTTGCGCGCCGAAGGCCAGACCGGCCCGGCGCTTGCCCTCACCCGTGAAGAAATAAGGCGCTTTCCCAGAGCCGAAGCCACGGCCCATCTGCGGGCTATCGAGCTTGAATTGGCGCTACCAACCCCAACGCCCGCCCCCCATGCAACTCGCTGACCGCTACGCCCGCTGGCTGGAACAAAGCGTTGTCGCCGAAGCCCCGCAGTTGCGGGTCGCGCGGGAAATTCCGGAAATCGAACTGCAAACGTTGTGGATGGCGGGCGAGTTTGGGCGCGAATTCCTGACCACTACCGGCGGGCAGGTGCGCATCGAGCGTTTCGGCACCTGGAACCGCGAGCCGGGCCCGCATTTCATCGGTGCGGAGATCACTTTCGGAAATGCGCGGGTCCGGGGCGGAGTCGAAGTGCATTGGAACGCGAGCCACTGGGATCTCCATGCCGCACAAAGCCCCGAGTATGAAGGGACCATCCTGCACGTCTTCGCCCGGGAAGCCGCGCGCGAACGGGGCCAGGGGATTCCGGCGACCTGCACCGCGCTCGGTCGCGAAGTGCCGCAAATCTGGCTCGATGTCAGCCGGTTCGAGTTTCTCCCGGTAAACCCGCCACCCTGCGCGACCACCGCTTGCCGGGAGGCGTTTGCAGGGATGCCGCCCGCCCGCCTGCGCGAACTCGTCGAGGCGGCGGCGCAATACCGGCTTTGCCGCAAAGCCGCGCGGCAGGCGAGGCTGGGGGAGCAATTCGGACCCGGGGAGGCGCTCTACCAAGGCATCGCCGAAGCGCTCGGCTACCGCAACAACAAGCTGCCGTTCATGCTCTTGGCCCAGCGCTTTCCCCTTGCTCTGGTGCGTTCCCGGCGCATGGAGATTGAGCCGCTGCTTTTTGCCGGAAGCGGCTTTCTCAACGCCACCGACCTGAGTCCGCTGCCAGGAGACACCCGCAGCTACTTGCGCGAAGTCTGGACCCAATGGTGGCCGCACCGGACCGAGTATGATCGACTCACCGTCCCTTCGAGCCTCTGGAATTTGCGCGGCCAGCGCCCGGTAAACCATCCCCAGCGGCGCGTCGCTGCCTTGGCGGAAATCGTGCGCCACTGGCCGGTGCTGGAGACCCTCTCGCGCTCGGCAAACGTGGACGGCATCCGCCATTTTTTCAGCCGACTGCAACATCCGTACTGGGATTTCCATTACACCCTCAACTCCAAACGCTCGGCCGTGCGCATGGCGCTGGTGGGCGAGGCGCGCATCACCGATTTGCTGCTCAATGTCTTTTTTCCCGGCGCAATCTCAGCGGCCCCGCAATTCTGGGAAACCTACCGGGCCCTCCCGGCGGTGGATTCCAATCAACGCGTGGAGATCGCCGCGAAACGGCTCTTTGGGACGAGCCCCTTGGGCGCTCAGCTTGGCAAACGGGCAATGACCCAGCAGGGGCTGCTGCAACTGTACGATGATTTTTGCATGCCTTGCGACGCCGATTGCGCCCGCTGCGCAATGCCCGACCGGCTGGACCATTGGGAGCAACCAAGGTATGGAGACCAACAGCCCCCTATTATTTAGGGTCGGGCTCTCTCGCCGAGGGCGCGGCGAACACCGCCAGGCTGTTGCCCACCGGGCGCTCGCGGCCATCGGAGGGATGGTTCACCACCCGGGGCGCGCCGCTGAAGGTATCCGCCATCACCAACGTCGCCGAACCGCCGCCGTCCAATGCGATCGCATCCACTGCCCCGAACTCCTGCAAAGCGTAAGCCACCTCTTCATACGTCATGCCGTGGCTGATCTCCGGTTGCCTGCCGTCCGCAACGAAAAGAATCAAATGGTTGTCGGCCGTCCAGCCGAGAGCCGTTTGCGGGTAGGTGGTGTCGCCTCCGTGACGGGCGGTCATCTTCCCAGCGGTAAGCAGCCGCACATTGCCCGCGAACGCATTATAAAGTTCCACCGGAGGCTCGGTTGCAAAGCCCGTGAGATCATTCTCCGGGCGGGAAATGAACGTCACCTGGTTTTCGCGGCTGATGTTGACCCCGTTGTTGTGATTCTTCTCCGTGGGGTGCCACGGCGAAATGCGCCGGCCATTGGAGGCGCTCAGCGCAATCGAGTTGCCGTAGTAATCAAAAAAACCGCCGTTAATGCCGATCTGCGCGCGCAAGCTCCCGACAAAATGGCGCGTGGTCTCGCGATGAATGCTGCCCGGTTCCCCTCCTTGATCTCCCGTCACCTGGAAACGGAGCTGCGGATTGTGTAAATCGAGGATCACAAAATGCATGTCGATGCGCCGGGGAACATCCACCACCCGATGCACATGGCGCACCCCATCGAACGGCTCAGTCACAATGTCTCCGGGCGAAAGCCGCGCTTCTGGACGCAGGTACCAGCCCGCCGCAATCAGGAACAAGCCGATGCCCCAAAGCCGGAACAACGCAATGCGCGGCTGTCCTGCGCACTTTTGGATTGGGGAAGGATTCAGGGGCAAGGCGGGTGAAAGCGGTTTAGCGAAGGCGTGATGCCCTTCGCCGTGGCAAAGTGAAGCGTTCTTGCCGCCGAAGGTCAAGGGTGTCGGCCGTAATACATAAAGACAATCTGGAACTCAGGAGAAGAAAGCAATCGGAAGCTCCTTTGAGTCGCTGCGCCTTCACATATCGCGCCCGTCGTTCCAGCAAACTGTTGTGAAGTCCTACT
>JAPLTE010000112.1 GCA_026398235.1 Verrucomicrobiota bacterium | reverse complement strand
TTTGCGCGGTGATTTAAAAATCAATCAGGAACCCAGGAAACCAGGAAAAAACGGAATATCCTTCTCTAAATTTCCTGGCTTCCTGGCTTCCTGATTTTTCTATTCTTTTCTATTTGCGAACACGCCGTAGGTTGTGCGGTTCATGACCACGACACCGGAACTTCTCGCCCCGGCGGGCAACTGGGATTGCGTGCGCGCGGCGGTTGCCAACGGCGCAGACGCGATCTACTTCGGCCTGCCCCGGTTCAACGCCCGGATGCGCGCGGACAACTTCACCGAGGCGGATCTCCCGGAACTGGTTGCCTTCTGCCACCGCCACGGCGTCAAGGCTTACACCACCTTCAATACCCTGGTCTTCACCGGCGAACTTGAGGAAGCCGCCGATTATTTGCGCCTGCTCAACCGCTCGGGGGTTGATGCGGTGCTCGTGCAGGACATCGGGCTGGCCCGGCTCGCCCGACGGATCACCCCCGAACTCCCTCTCCACGCCTCCACCCAGATGACGATCACCTCGCCCGAGGGGGCGGAAATCATCCACCGCGAACTCGGCGTGGGCCGCGTGGTGCTCGCCCGGGAATTGGCGTTGCGCGAAATGGAAAAATTCCCGGCGGGCGCGCCGGAACGCGAGGTGTTTGTGCACGGTGCGTTGTGCGTCGCCTACTCGGGCCAATGCCTCACGAGCGAATCGTTGGGCCGCCGCAGCGCCAACCGCGGCGAATGCGCCCAGGCGTGCCGCATGCCGTATGAACTGCTTGTGGACGGCACCCCGCGCGATCTCGGTGACCGCCGTTACCTCCTTTCGCCGCAAGACCTCGCAGCCGTGGAGCAAATCCCGGCGCTGCTGGAACGCGGCGTCGTTTCGTTCAAAATCGAAGGCCGCCTGAAATCGCCCGAATACGTCGCCGCGGTCTGCCAAGTGTACCGCAAGGCGCTCGATGCAGCGCTGGAGCAGCGCGCCTGGAAACCGGTCCAGAGCGACTGGTATCCGCTGGAAATGACCTTTTCGCGCGGCTTCTTTTCCGGCTGGCTGCATGGGGTCAATCACCAGCGGCTCGTTGCCGCGCGGTTCGGGAAAAAGCGCGGGGCATTCGTAGGCCGCATCGGCCGGGTCGGCCGCGACTTCGTGGAAATCGCGCTGGAAACGCCGGTCAAACCGGGCGACGGCGTGGTGTTTGACATCGGGGGCGACCCCGACCGCGAGCAGGGCGGGCGCGTCTATGAAGTGCGCGGCAGCCGCCTCTTTTTCAAGCACGACCACATCGACTTCACCCAGCTTGCACCGGGGCACCGCGTCTGGAAAACGGACGACCACGCGCTCAATGCCACGTTGAAAAAGAGTTACGCAGGCAACCTTGCCCCGCGCCACCGCGAGCCGGTCGATCTGCGCGTCAGTGGCAAGGCGGACGGGCCGCTTTCAGTCGAAGCCCGGCTTCAGGGACAAACGTTCACCGTGGCCTCCGCGATCCCGCTTCAGCCCGCGCGCACCGCCCCACTCACCCCGGAAAAACTCCGCGAACACCTCGGCCGTTTTGGCGAATCGCCATTCACGCTTGGTGCGCTGCAAAACGATTTGGAAGGGGCGCTCATTCTTCCCATCGGCGAACTCAACCGGCTGCGCCGCGAGCTGGCCACCTTGCTCGACGCCAGCGCTGCCGTCGTTTCCCGCGTGGAAAACAATACTTCCGTCGCCCAATTGCTCAGCGACCTTCCCCATCCACAAATCGCCGTAGAACCCGCGCAGCTTTCGGTCCTCTGCCGCACGGACGCCCAACTCGACGCCGCCCTGGCCTTTGGAGTGCGCACCGTCCTGGTCGATTTCGAAGATCTCCGTCGCTACAAAGACGCTGTGACGAAGGTGCGCGCAAGCAAAGCGCAGACCGCGATTTTCCTCGCCACCCCGCGC
>JAPLTE010000107.1 GCA_026398235.1 Verrucomicrobiota bacterium | reverse complement strand
GTCCATCTCGCTTGGGATGCAAAGCACTGCACGCTGCCCAGGGTTTCAATGGCGATCTTATTTGAGCCGGAAATCAACCTCCCCGCTTGGACGTGCAGGTCCGGTTGCTCGCTGATTAGGATAAGGTGATGAATCATCGGGAGCAGGGAGACCGATTATTGAGGCTAATTCCTTGGGTGCGGACTTTTCAAAACTGTATGGGATGCCGTCTATATTTTTCCGTGCACGTTTTCCGTCAGTATCCTTAATCGGTTTTTCCAAGAGCATGGAAAACTCAACTTTTCCACTCGTATTGATTGCAGAAACACTAAACCAGCGGCGAGTTACAGTTAATCTGGGATCACTGGATATTTCTCCGGATTGGTCAAATGAAATAAGGAATGAGTCACCTTTTTGGAATTCCGCCCATTTTTTTTGCCCCTGATCCCCTTCCATCCTGACACGGTGAATGTTTTTGGCCGTATTTTTTCCCCATATGATTTCTTGAAATTGGTTCCACCTGCATTCAGGTGATTCACCAGCTAAATCGAAACCAAGATACACCAGCGCCTTCAAAATTTCTTTCGCTTTGGGTCGTGAAAGCATCCATGAATGTTTTTTCCTATGCAGATTATATCGTCGTAATGCTGATGCCACTTTCTTGACTTTTGGATCGGTGCTTAGATGGTTCCATTCGGGTTGACGGGATGCCCACTGAAACCAACGAAATCCGAGTTGCAATAAAGCTCGCATTGCAGTCTCCGAGGGACGGCGTTGGGAAAAATAAACGAGACGATTTTTTGCGTCTGTCCCTGCCCATATCTCAAGAGCATCAAAGCGTTCACGAAATATCTTTATCCCCTGCCATTCGCCATTTGAATTTATCTGCGCCGTAAAGCCAAACGGGGTATGGAATTTATCGCTATCGGCGAGAATAGCCGACACTGGGGTTCCATCACGCAAAATCAGCGTGTTCTTTGATTCCGAATTGAGCCAACGGTTTAGTTCCTCTCGCTTTGGACAGCGCGACGGAGAAAATCCGAGGCGATTCAGTTCTTTTTCCAGTTGCACTGCGTCACCTTTGAAGGAGGCTTTGTCTAAGGGTTTTCGGTAACTCAGCTGACGTCTTTCGCCTAGGCCCAACAGCGTTGTGTAATTCATTTGTCTGGATGTACTGCGAGAGCGGTGCCGGAGAATTGGGCACTCCGGCGCATCCGGTGCCGTCAGGACACCAATCTGTTGAGGGTCAGGCCCCAAGCTAGGTAATACATCGAGCACTACCCGTTTCTTTTCAGGAATCCAGCGTGGGAAAAAAATACCGCCGTATCGTGCGAAGTTCTGGCCCTCACGCGGTGGGATATGTGCGAGGATGGCGGCGTCCACAAGATGATGTGTAAGGTCGTTGCGATCTTTTTCAGGAAGTTGCCAAGCGCGGCGGCATGCGGCAGTTTGAAAACCAGAGGGCGTTCCTAATCGCTCTGCAATTCGGTTACTATCCCCCTCAATGGCCATCCATCGAGTTAACTCGGCGTGGAGTTGCTTGGCGAGTTGGGCGGTACGAGTGACATTGCCGAAAGGGGGTATATCATCTGGCTTATTCCAGGCAAAAACCTCCCGCTTGAATTGGCTCCAGCGCATTTTGGCCGTAAGTTTGAGCATTTCTTCGAAGGGGTGGGCACCGGTGGCTGCATATTCCCTTGGAGTGCGGTTTTTCTTTTCGCTACGGTTAATTTTTTCAAAAGTCAGCACTAAGTTTTCATCGACGGTGAGACCTCCTCGCGACTCAGGATAGAGGTGCTCAATGTCGAGCATTCCGCTCAAGGGATCATCCCCAAGCTTCTCACCGCTGAATGGACAGACGCCATCCTGCTGAGAATAGAGCTTTATCCTCAGGCGTTTATTCCGTTTTCCTTTGTCGGTGACGCCAAATTTTGCAAAAAGCTTTTCCCGTTCCTCGCGCCGTTTTTTTTGTTCGGCTTCGATCTCCTGTTTCTGTTTGAGATTGTGAGGGAGGTCGCGAGCAGTCTCAACCACACAGTAGTCTGGAGCTAGTTTTCCATTAAGTTGAGGCGCAAGTTCTTTGAAGAGTCGCTGCAATTTTCCATCATGGGCAAGGGTGCCACGCAGTTTGCGCCCCGATGAAGGCTTTCTGTCTTTTTTGACCCGCTGCCCCAAAAGAAATTCGACTTGTGGGTAAACACCGTAAACGTCGGACGTAGGGCTGCGTCGAAAATCGTAAAGGCTTTTGAAGCGCGTTCCAGAGGTGGGTTGACAATCTTTGAGAGCACTGTTCACCGCCTCCCGACTAAATCCATTCGCCGTTGCGACAGTGTAGAGATGATCTGCCGCTGCTGAACTCATGACTCCGTTCTTGCGCCGGTTGGCAACACTTGGTGCAAGCAGATCACGCAGAGTTTCGAAATATGACTTATTAAGAGGCGATTTTGTGTTTGGTGCCGGTTTTGCGTTGTGTTCTTTTTTAAGAGCGTCAATCAGCTCATCGATAATCGGCTTCGCTTCCTTTTTGGTACGTGCCTCTGGGTTGGTGGAAACCCATTCCAAAAAACGCTTTGTCATCTTCTCGCCCACAGGCACCTTACGTCCATCGGTAAGCTGAATATCGCGTGTGGTTGCAAACTCCAGAAGTGAAAAGCGGCGGATGCTTTGGTGACCACGCTTTTCCACAAAGAAGCTTCCGATTCCCAGCCATTCGCTATAGGGACAGCGGGCGCGTTTTTTCTCAAAGTGCTCCCTCATTTCCGCAGGGGTTTTGCGGTGATAGTAGAAGATGGCTTCCTCCTTGTTTCCTCCATTTTTTGGGTTGATGGCTAACGCTGAAAGGAATACTTGCGGGTCGTTTATCAGGTGTTCGTGACGCTTGATGATTTGTTCGAGATGTTGCCAGACGAACTTGCGGGGAAAAGCCTCTCCTTTCGCGGGAATACGCCGATGATTTTGCTCTCCCTTCGCATGTTGGGAGAGGCGCTTTTCAATAATATCCGGGCCGCCTGTCCGTGCGGTGAGCATCTTGTCGAACTCAGCCATCTGTTCGTCGGACCACTCGAATGAGACGGCTTCGCATCGTGCATTGCTGGCGTCTTCGGCTGTAAGCCAGATTGTGCTCAGTTCTTTGAGGACTTTCTTAAATTCGATGCTGTCGCCCCATGGGTAGGCTCCTTCGTCATTGAAATATTCGTAGTCGTAACCACGGTGGGAAACACAGTGGCGAATGGCGAGCGAGAGAGCTTCCTTTGAGGCCAGACCACGTCCCGTTGGCCTTACTGCGCGGTGACGCAAAATAAAGGGATCGGTATGGAGTGACGTTTCGGATTTTTCATCAACCCACGGCAAACCGTGTTTTTCAAATAACTTCTTCAGCCGATGAAGTCGAGTCTTTCGGTTGGCACGGCAATGGCGAGCTGCGCGCATTTGGCGGCGACTCTCCAGTCGGGCCGCTTCTGGAACATCATACTGCCATGTTTTTGCGTAAACTATTTCGCGTCCACGGCGAACACATACACCAATTCCCTCAAGGCCGATGTCCAAGCCGAGAACGACGGCAGAGTTAAAAAACTCATGCCTTTTCCACCGTGAGATCGAGGATTCCAATAATTGGGGAGAAACAGCCATATTCATACCTTGACGGAATATATCAGATTCAGTATTTTGAATCCAGATCAAAACCAGCTGGTCGGATAGTGTTGAAGAGCACGTTGATTCCGATTTCCCGAAAGGGTCAGCGACTTCACTTGGGCGCTTTCGTAGCGCCCTTTTTTCTGCCTAGCACTTGTTCCCCCTAGAGGAGGGGTTTGGGGAACCGTGGTTCCCCATGAGCGTTTACCCCACACTTATTGTGAATGGTGGCTTCCGGGAAGTTTGAATCGGCGGAGCTTTAGCGGAGCGATTCAATCTTCGTGGTGTGATTCAATGGGGTGTGGCGCAGGCATTGGCTTTTGGAGCGGCGGGCACTCCCGGCACAAAGCGGAAAAGGGCAATGTCTTTGCGCGGCAGGCGGTGGTTCGGATACTCAGGCCGAAAACGAAACAACCTTTTTGCTCACTGCTCCCGGTTTGATCTGCCAATAGCGCTCGGCGTCTTGCGGTTCATCCAAAACTTTGTGGTAGTGCTCCAGGATCACGGAAACGCTGTTTCCCATTTCCAGGGCGAGCCGGGGGGCGTCCTTGTATTTCTCAAGCCAGTAGGTGGCGAACGAATGGCGCAGACAATCGGACGGCCATTCGGTGACGCCCGCTTGGATGCGCGTCTCGCGGAAGAGTCGCCGCCAGTTGGAAGGGCAAACCTTCCCTTTCCTGCAAAGAGAGGGAACAAGCCACTCCTTCAAATTCGTCTCCATTGTGACATTGCGGGCCTTGCCAACCTTGCTCACTTCCGCCCGGACGCGAATGATCCCCTGCTTCATTTTGATGTCAGCCCATTCGAGCTTGAGCATTTCCTCGGGCCGGATTCCCGCAAACGCGCCAATGGCGAAGTAAGGCAGAATCTCGGGCGTGGCATGGCTCAAAAGCTCCGTAACCTGCTCCGGGCGCAGGATGCCAACCTCGCCGGGCCGTTCGCTGGCGGTTTCGATTTCCAACACGGGGTTGCTCTCCACGTATTTCTTCGTCTTGGCGAAGTTGAACAGATTGACGATCACGCGCCGGTTGTTGTTGCGCGTGACGGGATGGGGAAATTTGGCAAGGAGCCATTTTTCAATTTCGTCCGCCATGATGCTATTGATGCTGCGGTCGGGAAAATCGGCGGCAAACTGTTTTACCCGGTGGCCGTAAACCTTCAAGGTCGTCACCTTGATGCCCTTTGCGGCTTTTGCGCTCAGAACCTCGTCCACGACACCGCGAAGCGCCACGGCCCTTTGTGAGCGTTGCAAATGGGGGATGTAGAAGTCCGTGGCATCGCGGAGCGACTTTCCGAACTCGGCCAGCCGCTTTTCGCATTCCAGAGCCATGACGCGCAACGCAGCCGGAAAGGACACGCCTTCCATGCCCTGATTCAAAAGCTCGGTGTTTTTGATCTGCGCATAAGTTTCGGCCTCGACCTTCTTTTCAAAGAATTTCCGAGTCCACTTCCCATTTTCTTTGCCGCGCACCACCCATTTGAGGCGGTCGTGTGCGTAAGGTTTGATGCGATAGTTGGCCTTCATGGCCAAAGTTGTTGCTATTTGTTGCTACTTTTTCAAGCTAAAATGCGATTTTACGGGTTTTTATGCGTTCGTATGGGAGAGCATCAAAAAGAGGCTGAATCGGCCTGAAACCAAGCATTTAAGCCATTTATCAGAGAAATCTGAATGGTGCACCCGGCGGGGGTCGAACCCACAACCTTTGGCTTCGGAGGCCAACGCTCTATCCAGTTGAGCTACGAGTGCGTATGTTTGCCGATGGACGCTGGCCGGTGTGTGAGTCCATGCAGACTTGGCCCGCATTCGTTCTACGGCAGAACTTTATTTCTAGGCTCTCGCGATGCGTTTAGCAAGCGCAAGCATGCGAAAATCTTTTCTTGGGGACTTTCCCTGAACGCTTGGAGTTGGGGCATTAACGCTTTGACGGGGTGGGGGATGTGTCTCCACAATCTGCTTTATGCAGCATTCCAAACTTCGCATCGGGATTGTAGGGGCCGGAGGCATTGTTTTACAGCGCCACTTGCCCGCTTTGCTTGCCATGCCGGACGTGGAGGTCGTGGCGGTTTCGAATGCAACCTATGCCAGCAGCGAGCGGTTTTGCCGGGAGCACCTCCCGCATGCCACTCCGCTGAAAAATTGGGCCGAGTTGGTTTCTTTGCGCGAAATTGACATTGTTTGGATCGGGACGCCGCCCTACATGCACGCGCCGGTTTCCATCTCCGCACTGGAGGCGGGCCGCCATGTTTTTTGCCAGGCCCGCATGGCTATGAATCTGGAGGAAGCAAGGGAAATGCAGGTTGCGGCGCGCAAACGTCCGCACCTGGTGGCGATGCTCTGCCCGCCGCCTCACGGGATGCGCGGCGATGCTTTCATGCGCAAGCTGTTGAAGGATCAGATCATCGGACGCCCGCACCAAGTGAGGCTCCAGAGTTTTTCACCGGTTTATCTCGATGCCGCCGCTCCGGCGCATTGGCGGCAGCGGATCGAGTTGGGGGGGATCAATGTGCTCACGCTGGGGATCTACGTTGAGGTGCTTCAGCGCTGGCTGGGGCCGATCCGGGCCGTGACCGCCCGCGCGAAAATCGTGCACCGGATGCGCGACCATTATGAGGTGCGGGTGCCGGATCTGGTGACGGTGCTCGCCGAATTCGACCACGGCGCGGAGGGGGTGTTGGAGTTTAGCGGGGTCGCGGCGTTCGCGCCTGTGGACCGGTTGGAGATTTACGGCGACTGCGGCACGCTGCGGTATGATTTCAATGCGGACACAATTACTGCGGGTCGGTTGGGTGACCGCGCCGCGCAGATGCTGGAAATACCTGCGGGGATGGAAAGAGAGTGGACTGTGGAGAAAGATTTCATCACAGCGGTAAAAAATACGGCAAGTCCGCGGCCGCACCCCACATTTGATGAGGGGGTGGCCTATACGCGGGTCGTGCAGGCGGTGGCGGACTCGATCGCCGGGCAGCGGCGCGTGGAGATCGCCCTTTAAACTCCCAATCCGAAATGCAGCAATGGGGCGCAAGGAGCGCAGAACTTCCCATTCTAATGGGTGATGTGGACCCGTTCGAGCAAATCGGTATCCGCTATCGACAACCAAGCCCCTCCAGCATTGGACATCGTGCCATCCGGGCTATAAGCCACACCAACTTTCTCGGCAGTAATGGAGATCAACTTCACTTCGCTCCCGGCGGGCAGGTTCAATTTTCCAACTTCTTTGCCGTTGAGCACAGCAGGGAATTGCGTCTGTTTTTTAATTCGGACCGCCTTGGGCCACAACGTTTGATTGGCTGCGAGTTGGGCGAGATTCATGGCTTGAACCGGTTTTGCCGGGATGGCTGTGCCCGGGTTCAGGTCTGCGGGAGCGCGGGAGGTTGCGTTTTGTGCGGCCGCTGGAACCGGTCTGGATGCAGGAACGGTGCCAGGTGCTGCTGATGCAGGCGCAGAGGCGGCTTGTGCCGTTGGTTCAAATTCAATGCCGCGCTGGGCGAGCTGTTCTTTGATCCACGGGCATTTGGAATCCACGATTTGCCGCACCGGTTCGAATCTGTAATAAGTCACTGCCGCAAGCGCGAGCAATGAAAGCACCAGGGCCAATCTCCATTGTTTACTCGGTTCTTCATCCATGCCCAAAAGGGATAGAGGCTAAGGCGGGCTGGGATCAATGCCAAAAGGAGAATGGGCCTGAATTTTACAATGTGTAACAAAATCATCTCAGGATTTGTTGTAACACCCGCCTTGCACCGGGCTGCAACATGACGCATACAATGGAGCGGGCTTTTCTCATGAGTAAAATCAATCTTGATGGCGGTGAAATCAGCATTATTCGGGCGCTCGGGTTTTCCGCGGCTCCCTTGGCCGGGCGCGACTTGAAGGGGCGCATTGAACGGATGAGTGACGACGATCTGGCGGATTGCCTGCGGACTTTGATCGCGGTGGGCTATATCACCGCCTCCCCGGATATGGATAAAGCCGATGGTATTGACAAGGTGGCCTTTGCCGTCAACAGCGGCTACGCCAAGGCGTTGCGTGAAGCGATTGACCCCACCCCGGAACCGACCAAACGTCAGCGGCGCGTTTAGATGAGACCCCGTTTTCATGTCTGGCCCTGGTTGGCCGCCATTTTGAGTGGATTGCTGCTCACGCTTTGCTTCCCGTCTTTTCCGGGTTGGGAGCAGGGTTGGCTTTGCTGGGTCGCGCTCACGCCGCTGATCGCGGCGGTCTGGTTTGGAGGTGGGGGAATCCCACGTGCGCTTCAGCTCGGCTATCTCGCGGGGCTGATTTTCTTTTGGGGCGTCTTTTCTTGGCTTACCACTGTGAGCGGCCTGGGCTGGTTTTTGCTCCCGTTTTATCTCGCGCTTTACCCGGCGGCGTGGGCGGCTTTTTTGTGCGCGGCCCGAGGGGATGCGGGGGATTTTACGCGCTCCGGCGCGAATCTGCGTTTGGCGCTGCTGGGCGCCGCGGCCTGGGTGGCGCTGGAATGGTTGCGCGGTCTGGGGGCGCTCAGTTTTGGGTGGAACGGTTTGGGAATTGCGTTGCACGGGAATCTCGCCTTGATCCAAATCGCCGAGTTTACGGGAGTGGGCGGATTGTCCTTTTTGGTGGCATTGACCAATCTCATCGCTGTTCTTACTGTGCGTCGTTTTTGGAGTGAAGCGCGGTTGCGGCGCATTCGGCCGCACTGGGATTTCAGCACGACGATGGCGCTCATTGCCGCGGTGTTTGCCTTTGGGGTGCGCATCCTCTTTGCTCCGGCAGAAAGCGGCTCGATTCCGCTGCGCGTCGCGGCGGTGCAGGCCAACATTCCGCAAGAGCAGAAGTTTGACCGCGCCTATGCACGCTCGATACAAGAATGTTATACCCGGCTTACAGAAATCGCGCTGGCGACCCGCCCGCAACTGTTGCTCTGGCCCGAAGCGGCTACGCCGGGGTCGGTTTTTGAGAGCCAGGAAATGTTCGATTTTGTGAGCCGCTTTGCCCAGACGGGGAACACCAATTTATTGTTGGGGACGCTCGACTCCGATCAGGACCGGCACGATTACAACATTGCGGCGCTCTTTACGGGCAAAAACGAGATGCCGCAAACTTACCGCAAAATGCACCTTGTTCCCTTTGGCGAATATATCCCGTTCCGCCGCTCGTTTCCGCCATTTGAATGGGTCGCGGGCGATTTGGTGCCCGGCGATTTCACGCCGGGAAGCGAATACACCGTGCTGAAATTGGAGCACCCATCCCTGCAGATCGCGGCTTTGGTTTGTTTTGAGGACACGCTGGGGGATCTCACGCGGCGGTTTGTTCAGCGCGGGGCGCAACTGCTCGTCAATGTCACCAACGACGGCTGGTTTCTGCGCAGCCAGGGTGCGGAACAGCACCTCAATAATGCCGTTTTTCGCGCGGTGGAAAATCGGCGTCCACTTGTGCGCGCGGCCAACACAGGCGTGACCGCCTTTATCGACCCGCTCGGGCGTGTTGCCAACGCCTTCCGTCCCGACGGAAACTCTTTTGCGCAGGGGGTGCTCTCGGGAACCGTCCAGGTGCCTCCCGCAATGAAGGCTCCCACTTTTTACACCCGCCATGGCGAGCGGTTCTCGCATATGTGCGCGGCGGGGAGTCTCGCCGCACTGGGTGTTTTCATCGCTCGCCGACGGCGCAAAGGCCAAGAGCTTTCCGCAGATTTCGAAAATGGAAGACCCCGATCTATTCAGCTATAAGAACACCGCGCCCGCGCCACTCGTGGAAGAAACCGCGCCCTCTTTCCCGGCGGCTGTTGTGCCAAAGCTTCCGAACGAGAGGAGCCCCGGTTCCAATCCGAAAGCCATAAACCGCAGTCTGGTTGTTTCCATTCACGACGTTTCTCCGCTCACCCGCGAAGCGACGGAGCGCATTTTGTGCGAACTGGATGAAATCGGCGTGCACCGGGTTTCGCTACTGGTCATCCCGGACCACCATCACAAGGGGAACCTCCTGGATGACCCGGAGTTTTGCGCCTGGCTGCGGAGGTGCTCGGCGGCGGGCCATGAGATAGTGATCCACGGTTATTACCATCGGCGGGATCAAAAAGCGGGGGAGACTTTCTGGCAGAAAATGGCTACTCGGTATTACACGGCGGGCGAGGGGGAGTTCTATGATATTGCGGGGGCGGATGCTCTCCGCATTGTGAGTCAGGCGCGGCAGGAATTTCGGAATGTCGGGCTCGATCCGCAGGGCTTTGTGGCACCCGCCTGGCTGCTCAGCGACGGAGCCGATCGCGCGCTGCAACGTTTGGGGATTGCTTACACCACGCGCATTGGCGGAGTGTTCGATTACACCCGGGGTGTGCACCACACTTCGCAATCGCTGGTCTGGAGCACGCGCAGCGCGGTGCGCCGCTTAATCAGTCGTTTTTGGAATACGCATCTTTTCCGCCGTCTGGAAGCGTGTCCGCTTTTGCGCATGGGCATCCATCCGCCGGACATGGGGCACGAGGCGGTGTGGCGGCAAATCAAAGAACTCACCGTGCGTGCGCTGGAGACCCGCACCGCGAAAACTTATGCCGGGTATTTGAACCGGGAGTAGAGCCGGGCAAAGCGTGGGATTTATTTCGGCAGAAAATAGCCGCGCTGTTTGGAGGAGATGGGGCGCCCCAGTTTTTCCAGCACTTGCAGCATGTCTTCCCAGACCTTCCGTTTTTCGGTGAGGGATTGGTTGCGCAGCAGGTAGGCGGGATGGTAGGTCGCCATGAGCGGAATGTTTTTGAACGCGTGCCAGCGGCCCCGAACATCGCGCATCACCACCGGTTGGCCCAGCAGCCCTTCCATCGCGGTGGCTCCCAACGCCACGAGGCATTTGGGTTGGATGATCTCGATTTGCTCGATGAGGTGCGGCAGACAGGTGGCCATTTCCTCGGGACGCGGTTTGCGGTTGCCGCTTTGGCCGGGAGGCATATCGGGGCGGCATTTGAGGACGTTTGCAATATAAACATCGTTCCGCGTAAACCCCATTGCCTCGATGATTTTGGTGAGGAGTTGGCCTGCCTTCCCGACGAACGGTTCGCCTTGCAAATCTTCGTCTTCTCCCGGCGCTTCGCCCACAAACATCAGTTCGGCTTCGGGGTTGCCCACCCCGAACACCACGTGCGAGCGGTTGGCGGCGAGTTGGGGGCATTTGGCGCACGCAACGAGCTGTTTGCGCAACGCTTCCAGCCGTTCGGCTTTGGAGCCGGAGGCAGGTGCCGAGGTGCTCGCGCGCTGGGGGGGCAGGGGTGAGGGCGCGGCTGCTTTGGCGGTGGCCAGCCGTTCCAACGAGGCGCGTGATGCGCGCGGAAGCGCGTCGGTGCTTTCACGCAATCCGGTGAGCGCGTCCCGAACAAAAGCAGTGGCCTCTTCGAAGGGATTCATGTCGGGTTTATTCATGGCTTCCAGGTTTCCTAATCCAAACTATTCTTAAGGCGCGGCTCCGGCTTCGACAAATTCGTCCGGAATGGGGGACTCAAATTCCATCCATTGGCCGCTGCGCGGGTGGGTAAAACCGAGTTTCCATGCGTGGAGCATCTGGCGCGGGTATCCGACCCGGCGACCGTAAAGGGCATCGCCCATCAGCGGGTGGCCGAGGTGTTTGAGGTGAACGCGGATTTGATGCGTGCGTCCGGTGTGGAGGGTGCATTCGACCAGGCTCGCATCAGGCAGTTCGCGCAGGACGCGGTACTCGGTGGTGGAAGCTCGCCCTCGCCCGGTTTCCACAACGGCCATTTTTTTGCGGTGGACGGGGTGGCGGGCGATTTCTTTTTCGATCACGCCGGATTTTTTGGCGAAATGCCCGGAAGCGAGCGCGAGGTATTTTTTCAATATATTGCGCCCGGCGAATTGTTTGGAGAGCGACTGGTGGGCCAGGTCATTTTTGGCGACCACGAGGCAGCCGCTGGTTTCTTTGTCGAGTCGGTGCACGATGCCGGGGCGTTGTGCGCCGCCGATGCCCGAGAGCGAGGGACAATGGTGGAGCAGCGCATTGACGAGCGTGCCGCTGGGGTTGCCCGCAGCGGGGTGCACCACCATTCCGGCCGCTTTGTTGAGCACCAGGAGATCGACGTCTTCAAAAAGGATTTCCAGCGGAATGGCTTCCGGCTCGGTGCCGGTGATCGGCACGGCTTGCGGTTCGTGGACGGAAACCCGTTTGCCGGGTCGCAATTTTTCACCTGATTTTGCCGGTTCCCCGTTCACGCGGATGTGCCCCTCTTTAATCAGCGCCTGGAGGCGCGACCGGGAGAGATGAGGGAGTTGGGCTGCGAGGAAATGGTCCAGGCGGAGACCGGCAGATTCAGGGGGGACAGAATATTCCGGCATGATGGGAGGGTTCAAGGACAAGAGAGGGTTGCGCATAGCAAGATAATCAGCCAAAATAGATCCGCTCAACTCTAATTCTCCTCTTCCGAACGAACTATGTCCACCGATGCAGAACAGGCGATTCCCCTCCTCCACACGTGTCCGCAATGCGGGACGCTGCTCGATGTATCGGCTGTGGAGCCGTTTACAAACGTGCAGTGCCCCACGTGCGATGCGTTGATGCGTGTCCGCAAGCAGTTCGATCAGTTTGAACTGCTGGAATATCTCGCCGCGGGCGGCATGGGCACGGTCTATAAAGCCCGTGACGTGAATCTGAACCGGGTGGTTGCCCTCAAGCTGTTGCGCAAGGAATACAGCGCCGACGCGGATTACATTGCGAAGCTCGAAACCGAGGCGCAGATCACGGCATCGGTGGCCCATCCGTTTGTGGTTAAAGTTTTTTCCTTCGGGTGCGACCAAGGGGTTTATTACATCGCGATGGAACTGGTGGATAAAGGCTCGTTGGACGATTTGATGACGCTCCAGGGGCGCATCGCGGAGGCGCAGGTTTTGGAAATCGGTTTGCAAGTTGCCCAAGGGTTGCGCGCGGCGTACCGCGTGGGGTTGATCCACCGGGACGTAAAGCCGGGCAATATTCTGTTCGCCGACGCCCATACCGCGAAAATTGTGGACTTCGGCCTGGCTTTGCCTCTGGAAAAAGCAAAGGAGGGGGAAGCGGAGGTCTGGGGCACGCCTTATTACGTTGCGCCGGAAAAATTGAATCATGAACCGGAGGATTTCAGAAGTGACATTTACAGCCTGGGCGGCACGTTGTTTCACGCCTTGTCGGGACGGCCTCCATTCGAGGCGGCGAACGCTTCGCTGGTCGCGCTCAAGCACCTCAAAAGCCAGGTGGTCAGTTTGCAGGCGTTTGCGCCCGATGCCTCCAGCCCTACGGCTTATGTGATCAACCGGACTCTGGCACGGAATCCAGAGGACCGCTACCAGTCTTATGATGAGTTGATCGAGCATCTGGAATACGCCCGCTCACAACTGCTGGGGACGGCCGGAAAACCGCGCCAGCCCAAGGCGCGCGTGGTGGTGGAGGATGAAAAACAGCAGAGTGCCTTTGGATATATCATGATGGCGATGATTGCCTTCACGCTCCTGATGGGATTGCTCCTTTGGTATTATAAAGACAGCATTATCAGCCGACGCACCAGCGGGGAAGATCTCGCCCGGCAGCAGATGGAGCATTCGCTTACGACGGTGGAACAAACCTTGGCTCATGCTCGCGCAAAAATGGTGGCGGGGGATGCCGAGGCAGCCCTCAAAATGCTGCGCACGTTGGAGGGTCTCCCAAACTTGCCCGAGGATTCCAAGGTTTGGATATCCCTTCATGCATGCATTGCGCAGTTGGCCGCGGGACGCTTGGATCAAGGTGGCGATATTCTTTCGAAGCTGATCGCAGGCAGGATCTATCAGTCTGAAGATCGAGCGGCGGAAGAGCATATGCGTCAATTTTTAAGGACGTTGACCGCTTTCCCCGGTGGAAAATCGGGGGCTGCGATCAAGCGTTGGTCCATGGAGGGATTTGAGCCCGTGGGATTTCTCATCATCGGTTTGAAAGAGTGGGATTCCGCCCGGTTCGACTCGGCTTCCACCCTTTTCCAAAGATTTCTTGCCGTAAAACCGAGCGGCACTTGGGCTTGGATTAATGATTTTAGGCCGTTTGCGCAGGCTTACCGGGAGGATTTCGCTGTTTATAAGGGTTTGAAGGCAGAGATCGGTTTTGCGGACTCACCGGAAAAGAAATTGGCGGTGGCGCGAAAGATTTCCGGTGTTAAGGCGAAATTGAAACGCCCAGGCAAGTTGCGCGAAGAGCTTGCCTCCTTGGAGGCGACATTGAGTCAACCCGCGCAATAGCGAAAGGGAAATTGGGGTGCGAACCGTGCGAATCATTTTTGTTTTTGGCGCGATATCGGCAAGCCTTGCGCTGGCGATTTTGCTTGGGTCTGCTGGAAACTCCGGGGCGTTGTTAGCCCAAGGGGTTGGGGCGATGCTCCTCGGCTTTGGGTTGGCATGGACGACGGTGCGGATCCATTCGGTGGCGTTGAAAATGGTGGTGGCCGCTGTTGCGCTGCTGGAAACCGCCGCACTGTCGTGGCTGCTGCAACAGGGCGGTATCACGTGGTCGCCGTACACTGCTCTCGGTGCTGGTGCGCTGGCTACGGTCCTTGGTCTGATCTACAGCCAGAGCAAAGCGGGACGGCGGAGGCGTTGCATGGAGGCGGTGCTCGGCGGACGACTTTCACGAGAGACTTTCCGGAAATTTCTTGCGTCCAAATCCCCCTTTCCATTTCCCGCAGAAAAACGAGACTTGAGCGTGGTGCAATGCGAAATATCCAATCGCAACGAACTCGCGGCCAAGCTTTCCGCGCCGGATTTTATAGCGCTCACCAACGCTTTTTCTGATGTCGCAGCGAACGGGCTCATGGAATCGGGTGGGGTGCTGATTGGGAGTGAACTGCCTCGCGCCGCTTTTGGAGCGTTGCTGGCTGATCCTGCCCATGCCGCACAGGCCAGCGAGGCGGCCCGCGCGCTGGAGGAACGATTTGAGGGATTCCGTCGGGACTGCTTTGAACGCAGCGGCTTGGAGCCGAATTGTAAAGTCATCATCTATTCCGGCCCAATGATTGTCGGGTTTTTCGAGTCCGCGATCTCTTGCGGATTTGACGTTGTTCCCGCAGCAGAATAGGCGACACTTTCCCCATGAAACGCGTTGAATATCCTGCCTCTCTCCGCGAATTGATCGCGCAGCTCAAACGCATGCCGGGGATTGGTCCGCGTTCCGCTGAACGCATTGCCCTTTGGATGGTGGGAGCGCGCAATGCGCGGCCTGGCGAGATCGCCGCAGCGATTATCAACGTCACTGAGACTGTTCGGCCGTGCCCGCGCTGCGGCTTTTTTGCCACGGGGCCGCTGTGCGAGATTTGCGCGGAGGAGGGGCGCACATCCAATGTGATTTGCGTGGTTGAACAGGCGACGGATATTTTGCCCTTGGAGCGCACCGGTGCTTTCCGGGGGCTTTATCACGCGCTCGGCGGGAGGATTTCACCGCTCGATCATGTGAGCCCGGAGGATTTGCGGATTGATGCGCTGCTCCAGCGGGTTCGCGAGGAGCGGCCTGCCGAGGTGATCCTGGCGCTCAGCTCCGATGTGGAAGGCGAGGCCACCGCAAATTATATCGCCGGGCTGTTGCGGGAATTCCCCGTGCAGGTGACCCGGATTGCACAAGGGCTTCCCGCCGGGGGCGGGTTGGAGCATGCCGACGAACTAACGTTGAGCCGCGCCTTAAGCGGCCGGGTGCGACTGTAGCGAAGGCTACTTCAGCATCTGCAACACCGGCTGGGGCCAGACGCCCAACAGGAAGATCAGCGCGATCAATACGCCGATGGCAGCTTTGGTGAGGCCGCTGATCGCGATCGGGTCCGTGTTCTTTGCGACGTTCCAATACATCGCCCGCACCACTTTGAGGTAGTAGTAGAATCCCGCGGCGACGGTGACGAGGCCGACGCCAACGAGCAGCCATTGGCCGGTCTGGATGGCATCCGCAAAGACGAAGAATTTGCCAAGGAAACCGGCGGTGAACGGCACGCCCGCCAGCGAGAGCATGGCCACGAACATCCCGAAGGCGAGGAACGGCGCACGCTGGCCGAGACCATTGAAATGGGCAATGTCGTCGCCCCCTGTGGCGCGGTTCACAATGCAGAGGACCAGGAACGCGAGCAGGGTCATCAAGAAGTAACCGGCAAGGTAGAAGGAGACGGTGACGGGGGCGTGGCCGGTTTTCCAGCTTGCGAGCGCGACGAGCAGGTATCCCGCATGGGCGATGCTGGAGTAGGCGAGCAGGCGTTTCAGATTGAGTTGCGGCATGGCCGCCAGATTGCCGTAGATCAAACTGAGGACGGCCAATGCGGTGAGCACCAGCGCGGCGCGAGAAGCGGTCGCAGGGGCATTGAGGAACGGCTCAAGCACCCGGATGAGGACGATGAACCCGGCTGCCTTGGAGCCGACCGAAAGTAAAGCGGTGATCGGTGTGGGCGCGCCTTGATACACGTCCGGAACCCAGAATTGGAACGGTGCGGCGGCGATTTTGAATCCAAGGCCGACAAACAGCAAAGCCATGGCGAAGAGCAGGGCGGTTTCGCTGGAGGGAGGCAATTTCAGCAATGCCTTGCCCACTTCGGCGAGGTTGGTCTGGCCGGTGATGCCAAAAATCCATGTGATGCCGTAAACGAAAAAGCCGGTGGAGAGCGCGCCGAGTATCAAATATTTCACGCCTGCTTCGAGCGAAGCGCCACTGCGCCGCATATAGCTGACCAGCACGTAAAACGAGATGGTGACGAGCTCCAGCGAGACGAAGATCATCACAAAATCTGCGGAGGAAGCCATCCACATGAGCCCCAGGCAGGTGAAGATCGGCAGGGCGAAAAATTCGGAGAGTCCGGCGTTTTTGCCTACAGCGGGAAGGTAACGGCTGAGGATGGGACGAAACTCCAGCGCCATGATGAGGACCAGGAGCGTGGTTCCCAGGGCGAGGCGCTTGAAGAAGAGTGCCAGGGCGTCGGCCCGGTAAAATTGTGCGAGTTCTCCGGTGGTGAACTGTTGAGGCCCGACAAAGAACGAGAGGACGAAGACGACGGCGATGCCGATAAGGGCGATCCGGCCAAGGAACGATTTTTCTTCTTTGTCGTTGAACGCTTCGAGAAGAAGCAGCACCAGTCCAAGGGCGAGGACGGCAAGGTCGAGGGCGAGAGGATGCAGAAAATTCATTTTGCGGGGACGGCTAAGACTGCCTTGATGGTGGGCGTGACAAGGTTAACAAACAGCTGAGGCCGGAATCCGGCGATCAGCAGAACGGCAAGCAAGAGGAGGATTGCGGGCCGGGCGCAAGTGCATAAATCCAAGAGGCCCGTCCAGCGTTTATCGGTCTCGCCGAGGAATGCGGCCCGGTAGCCGCGCAGCATATAGACGGCGGAAATCACGACGCCCCAGAGTGCGATGACTGTGGTGATCTGGAAATTGGAGAAAGAAAGTCC
>JAPLTE010000001.1 GCA_026398235.1 Verrucomicrobiota bacterium | reverse complement strand
GGGGCGCGCACGGGCGAACGGCCCGCCGAGGGAGCGCAGTTGCGCGCTGGCGTTCCCGGTAAGCGAGCCACGGCTGTCGATCTCCATCGGGGTTTGATAGGAAAGGCCCATCTGGAACTCGTCCCTCGGGCGAAACAGCATTCCGAGGCTCCCCATCCAACCCCACCCCTGGGTATGTAAATCGATCTGTGTTTTTTGCCCCTTCAGAGCCGGTTGGGTTTGGAAAACATAGGGCGTTTTGAGTGCATTTTCGTTCAAAACAGCGCCCACCGAGCCGCCGATTGAAAAACAGCGCGAAAGCGCAACGCTCATGCCCGCAGCCCCACGGAGCAGCGTCAGCTTTGCATTGTTCTCCTGCAAACCGTAGCTTGTTCTTCCGCCGAGCCCTCCAGGAGGATCGACATAACGCCAATGCGCCACCACCCCGGCCTCCGGAATAAGCCCGACCCCAAAGCTCAGCGGGCCGGACCCGATGGGAAGCCCAACGGCAAAGTCCGGCGCAATCCCGAAATAGTGCTTCAGCTTGCCCGTATCCCCCAGGCGGTTGCGAAAACTTCCGGTTGGCACGGAAGCGGTTACGCCGAAATCCGAGACGGGATCTTTTAGCAAGCTCAACCCGGCCGGGTTCACCCCCAGAGCGCTCAGCGGGCCTTCAGGAAAGGCCACGGCTGCCCCGCCGAGCGCCATGGAGCGCGCGCCGATCCCATTGGTGTAAACTCCTTCAATACCAAAGGCCGTTTGCAACCCGAAAAGGGCCAGGATGAGAGAGGCGGCCAGCTTGCGGCGGCACGTCCCTTGGGGTAAGCGAACAGGGAAAGCAGTCATGCGGGCGTGAACGTGTTCGCAATTCGCGAGCAAAACGGCGGTCCGCACTGCATCTTTCCCGGCTTTTTACCCCTCCAGCAGACCTCGCAGGAAAGCCGGGTCCACAGGTTTGAGCAGAAATTCATGGAAACCGGCTTGCAGCGCGCGCGCCCGGTCGGCTTCCGTGCCGAAACCGCTCATGGCGATCAAACGGGTCCCGGCAAGCTCCTGCGCGGCTCGGAGGCATTCTGCGACAGCAAAGCCATCCATCTCAGGCAGCCCGATGTCGATGAGCGCGACGTCGGGCCGAAATTGCCGCGCTTTTTCCAGAGCGTCGGACCCGAGGTGCACCAAGTCGACCATGTGCCCCCAATGGGAAATCAGACGCTCAAGCGTTTTGCTGAGGTGGGGGTTGTCTTCCACCAGGAGCACCCGGCATTGGATGCGCGGCTTTGGGTCGGCATCCCCGTTGGTCGCTTGGGCTGCGGGTTTGCGCACGGGGGCGTCGTGCAACGGGATTTGCACGATGAATTCCGAGCCGCGCCCCAAGCCGTCGCTTTGGACCTGGACGCTGCCCTGGTGCAGGCTGACAAGCTGGCGCACGAGCGGCAATCCCAACCCGAGTCCGCCATTGGTCCGGCTCTCTTCCACCTGCACATACGGCTCGAAAATCCGCTCCTGCATCTCCCGGGGAATCCCCATGCCCTCATCGCGCACGCGCAACACTGCGGCGGCGGATTCGCGCTTGAGCGAAAGGGTGATCCGCTTGCCTTCGCTGGTGAACTTGGCGGCGTTGATGAGCAGATTGCTGACAATTTGCTCCAGCCGGATCGGGTCGGCGTTCACCCAGAGGGGCTGCTCGGGGAATTCGGTGACAAAAGGCTGCCCCTTTTTAGCGAGGACGGGGTGCGTGGCGCGTGTGGCCGCGCGCACGATCTCCACGAAATCGAGGGTCGCCATCTTGAGGGTGATTTTTCCGCGCGTGAAACGGGAGAGATCCAGGAGATCTTCAATGAGCCGGGAGAGATGTTTCACCTGCCCTTCGATAATCTCCACCGCCTCCGCAGGCTCGGGGGAGCGAAGCAACTCGATGGCATTCAGAATGGAGGCCAGGGGGTTGCGCAATTCATGCGCGAGCATCGTCATAAACCGGTCTTTGGATTCA
Source organism: Verrucomicrobiota bacterium (assembly GCA_026398235.1). Classification (GTDB taxonomy): domain Bacteria; phylum Verrucomicrobiota; class Verrucomicrobiia; order Chthoniobacterales; family Chthoniobacteraceae; genus UBA695. Next base: position 6,350 of record JAPLTE010000001.1, on the reverse strand, counting down.
TTGAGGCGGGTCAATTCCCGGCCATGCTCCACCATCCGGTTTTGCTCTTCAGCTTGCGCCTGTGAGCGTTCCCTCAATGCCTTCGCCAGGAACGCGGAGGAATAGCGGACCTCCAGTTGCGCCATAAGATGCCGCCCGAGGGTGTGGAGCGCCTGCTTTTGCTCCGGGTCGAGTTGCGGGCGCGGTTTGGTGTCGATCACGCACAACGTCCCGAGCGCATGCCCTTCCCGTGTCTTCAGCGGAGTGCCTGCGTAAAAGCGAATGCCCGGTTTTCCCACCACGAGCGGGTTATCGGCAAAGCGGGGATCGGCCAGCGCATCCGGCACCACCATCCCTGTGGGCTCGAGGATCGTGTAAGAACAAAAAGCGTGTTCGCGAGGGGTTTCGGTCAAGTCCAACCCGACGCGGGACTTGAACCATTGGCGTTTGGCATCCAACAGGGGAATCAAGGCAATCGGCGTGCGGAAAACATAGCTGGCCAGCGCGACGACTTCATCAAAGACCGGCTCCGGCGGGGTGTCCATCAGCCCATAATCCGAGAGGGCCTGGAGCCGCTCGGCTTCCTGAAGCGGCAGCGGAGCTGTCATCTTCTCTGTCTCCTCCGTTGATCCGTTGCCCATCCCAAATATCCTGTTTCTGTCACGCGCCATCCTCCTGTTTGGGTTCTGACAAATATCGCGGCCAAGCCTCCAGATGCGGGCGGAATCTTCAGCCGCCCCTCGTACAAAAAAGGAGCCCCTCCAGCGCTTTTCGCCGGAGGGGCCGTTTTTACCCCGCAGATGCCGTTAAGGGGCATTTCCCGTTCCCCAAAAGGAAACGGCGGAAACCAGGAACTGCGCGCGGACTACCAGTGAAGGCGTGTCCTTGCAGCAGCCACATTGGCCTCCTTAGTCTGATCAATATCGGCCCGGGAGTTGCCACCTGTATCTCGAACACCGCAGGGTAAATTTTTGAGAGCTTTGAGAGCTCGAAAATTTTGGGAAAGATCACTCGCGGAAACTGACGGGCAGTTCCGCTTTCAGCCGCTCTTTGAGCCGTTGGTGGGCCTCGGCGACCTCTTCTGCGGTGAGTGTCCGCCCGGTTGAACGATATGTCAATGCGTAGGCCACCGATTTCTGATCGGCAGGGATTCTCTGACCCGTCGGATCAGTGAAAACATCAAAGAGTTCCACCTCCACCAAGAGCGGTTCGTTGGCCCCGCGCAGGACGGCTTCGATCCGCCCGTGCGCCACGTCCGCCGGGGCGAGGAGGGCGATGTCGCGGGTGACGGCCGGGAATTTGGGCAATTCCACAAACCGGCCCATGGGCGGGGCCGCTTCAAAGAGGTCCAGGTCGATCTCGGCCACGAGCACCGGGGCGGTGGCGTCGAGTTCCCGGGCGCGCGCGGGGGTGAGTTGGCCCGCAAGGCCGACCACGGCTTCGCCGCGCCGCAGTTCCACCGCGAGGGCCAGCGCCGGGTGGGTTGTCGGCTCAAAGGTGACGCCGTCGAGGGCGAGCGCGCTCAGGACGCCTTTCAAATCAAAGAAATCGGCGGGACGCGGCTTGGAGTCGCGCCACGAGGCCGGGGCGGCGGCTCCGCTCAGGAGCAGGGCGAGCCCGGTCCGCTCTTCCCGGGCGTCGGCGCGGAAAATGCGCCCCAATTCAAAGAGCCGCAGGTCGCGGACTCCGGCGCGGAGGTTGCGGGTGAGGCTTTCAAGCAGGCCGGGGATGAGGCTCGGGCGCAGGACAACCTGGTCTTCGTTGAGCGGGTTGCGCACGCGGCGCACCTCGCCGACCGGGAAGGAAGCGGCGGCTTTTTCGGAGATCAGCGTGAGGCTGCGGGCTTCGTGGAAGCCGAGGCCGGGAGCCGCCAGGCGACGGCGCAGGCGCATCGCCTGGTCGTGCCGCTGGTCGGCGGGCGAGCTTGCGGTAAAGCGGGTCTGTTCGCGGGCGGGCACGGCTTCGATGCCGATCACGCGGGCGATCTCTTCAATGAGGTCGATCTCGCGGGTGAGGTCCGGGCGGAACGACGGGACGCGCCAGCCGTTCGCGGCTTTCGTAAGGCCAAAACCGGTCAGGATGCGATCCACCTGTTCGCCCGGGACCGCCGCGCCCAGAACGGCGTGACAGCGTTCGAGCCGGAACGGGACGATCGCTTCTTCCACGACGCAAGAACCGGCCGCGGACACCACAGGTTCCGCCTCGCCCCCCGCCACTTCCAGAATGAGTTGCACGGCGCGCGCGGAGGCAGGCAGCACACCCGCCAAGTCGATGCCTCGTTCAAAGCGGTAGCTGGAATCGCTGGAAAGGCCGAGTTCGCGCGAGGTGCGGCGGATGCCCGCCGGGGCGAAATAAGCGCTTTCGAGCAGAAGGTCGGAGGTCGCTTCCGTCACGCCGGATTCCTCGCCGCCCATGACGCCCGCAATCGCAACGGCGCGCTGCTGGTCGGCAATAACGAGGTGACGCGGTGCGAGCGGATACGTTTTGCCGTCGAGCGCGAGGAACGCCTCCCCCTCGGCGGCCCTGCGGACGCGGATGCCGCCCTGGAGTTTCGCCAAATCAAACGCGTGGAGCGGCTGGCCAAGTTCGAGCATCACGTAATTGGTCACATCCACGATGTTGTTGATGCTGCGGATGCCGATGGATTCCAGCTTGGCGCGCAACCACGCGGGACTCGGGCCGACCTTTACGCCGCGGATGCGCCGCGCGCTGTAAAACGGGCAGGCGTCCGGGGCTTCCAGCGTGATCTCGGCAGTCGGCTGCGAGCCGGTGCCCGCCGTCGCGCGGATCGCTTCCGGGATGTGGAGCGGTTTGCCCAAAAGCGTGGCGATTTCGCGCGCCATGCCCAGATGGCAGAGGAGATCGGGCCGGTTCGGGGTGACTTCCACGTCGAGGACGGTCTCGGCAGGGAACAGTTCGGTGAGCGGCGTGCCGACGACGGAATCGGCGGGCAAAAGGAGCAACCCTTCGGCCTCCTCGGCGAGGCCGAGTTCCTTGGCGCTGCACATCATCCCCTGGCTTTCCACGCCGCGCAGCTTGCCGACTTTGATCGTGAAATCGCCGGGCATCACCGCGCCGGGCAGCGCGAGCGGGACTTTGTCGCCCACTTTGTAATTCTTCGCGCCGCAGACAATCTGGCGCGGTTCCGCGCCGCCCTCCGCGACTTTGCAAACGCTCAGGCGGTCGGCGTTGGGGTGCGGGACGCTTTCCAGGATCTGCGCGACGACCACTTTTGCGATCGTGCAGCCGCGCGTCTCGATCCCTTCCACTTCCACGCCCGCCTTGGTGAGCAGTTCCGAAAGTGCCGCCACATCGGCGGGAAGTTCCACGAATTCTTTGAGCCAGTTGAGAGAAACTTTCATAGATTAAGGAGAGGAGAAGAGTGTCCGCAGATTACGCAGATTTCGCAGATTGGGATAAGACCGAGAACAGCTCACACGAAGCCACGAAGCAAGACACGGTTTCGCGGCAACCCCTTTGCGGCTTTGCGTGAGAATAAAAGAGACATCTGTTCAGTAAAATCTGCGAAAATCTGCGAAATCTGCGGATAAAACATCAGCGGTACTGCGCCAGGAAGCGCACGTCGTTTTCGGTGAAGAGGCGGATGTCGGAAACGCCGTTGAGGATCATCGCCAGACGGTCGAGGCCGAAGCCGAAGGCGAAGCCGGTGTATTTCTCGGGGTCATAGGCATTGTCGCCCCGTTTGCGGTTCATTTCCTGGAACACGGCGGGATCGACCATGCCGCACCCCGCGAGTTCCAGCCAGCGGTCGCCGCGCCCGAGCGCCGCCGCTTTGATGTCGATCTCGAAGCTCGGCTCCGTGAACGGGAAAAAATGCGGGCGCATCCGCACCTGCACATCGCGGCCCAGCAACTCGCGGAAGAAATATTCGATGGTTCCCTTCAAGTCGCCCAGCGTCACCCCTTCATCGACGTAGAGGCCCTCGATTTGCGTGAACTGGGCGAGGTGCGTGGCGTCCACCTCGTCGCGGCGATACACGCCACCGGGAGCGATGATGCGCACGGGCGGCGCGAACTGTTCCATCGTGCGTACCTGCACTGTGGAGGTCTGCGTGCGCAGGAGGCGGCCATCCGGCAAATAAAACGTGTCCTGCTCGTTGCGGGCCGGGTGATCCGGCGGGGTGTTCAGCGCGTCAAAACAGTGCCACTCGGTTTCGATGTCCGGGCCGTCGGCCAAGGCAAAACCCATCTGGCGGAAAATCTGGATCGCGCGGTCGAGCAGTTGCGTGATCGGGTGAATCGCCCCCATCGGGAGCGGCGTTCCGGGCAGGGTGAGGTCGATCCCGGAGAGCGCCTTGGCATCCCGCTCGGCTTCGAGCGCGGCCTTGCGGGCGTCGATGGCACCGCTCACCGCGTTGCGCGCTTCGTTGAGAAGCTTGCCGACGCGCGGCTTGTCATCCTTGGAAAGCGATTTCATCCCTTCGCTCAAAACGGAGATACTGCCGGTGCGCCCGAGGAATTTGACGCGGACGGCTTCGAGCGCCGCCTCGTCGCCCGCAGAGGCGAGGGCCGCGAGCGCTTCGGCGCGGAGTTGTTCAATTTGCTGGTCCATGTGGAAAACGACCATTCAACGCCAGGCGGCGCGGCAAATCAAGAATCTATCAGGAACTCGAGGAACTCAGGAAAATATCCCCGTGTTTTCCCCATTTCCCCTCGTTCCCAAACTCCATTTGGGAACGAGCAGAGAAAGGTTCCTCTCTTTTCCTGGTTTCCTGGATTCCTAATTCTTTTCTCTTCAATGGACTGCGCGAGCTTTAGCAATGATGCCGGGCAGGAGTTCCAGAGCTTTCGCGATTTCCTCCGCCGTGTTGAAGCGCGAGAAGGAGAAGCGCAGGGTGCTGCGGGAGCGCGCGTTGGAGAAGCCCATCGCCCGCAGGACGTGGGAGGGATGCAAGGAGCCGGACATGCACGCCGAACCTGCCGAGGCGCAAATCTGCGCCCGCTCCAAAAGCAGGAGCACGCTTTCGGCCTCCACCCCCTCGAAGGCGAGGCTTGAGGTGTTGGGGAGCCGCTCGGTGCGGTTGCCGTTGACCTGGACGCCGGAGATGCGTTCCAACACGCCGTTCTCAAAGGTGTCCCGCAATGCTTTCACCTGGGTTGCCTCCCGTTCCAGGGATTGCAACGCAAGTTCGGCGGCTTTGCCGAACCCGACGATCCCCGGCACGTTCTGGGTCCCGGCGCGCCGCCCGTTCTCCTGGCCGCCGCCGAGCAGGAGCGGGTGAAAAGCCGAGCGGCGGTTGAGATAAAGTGCGCCCACCCCCTTGGGTCCGTGGAGTTTATGACTGGAGACGCTCATATAGGTGATCCCCATTTCGCCAGCGCGGATCGGAATCTTGCCTGCCGCTTGAACGGCGTCGCTATGAAAGAACACCCCCCTCTCGCGCGCGATTTCGGCCAGATCCTGAATCGGGAAGAGCACACCGGTTTCGTTGTTGGCGGCCATCACGGAAACAAGCGCGGTTTCCGGCGTGAGTTTATGATCGAAGTCGCTCGTATCGAACCGGCCCTCTGTATCCACCGCAACTCTGTCAATGGTGTAGCCTTGCTTTTCCAGCGCTTCGCACGGTTTGAGCATTGCGCTGTGTTCGACAGCCGTGGTGACGACCTGCCGCCGCCCGGGGTTGAGTTGCAGCGCGGAGCCGATGGCGGCATTGATCGATTCCGTTCCGCCGCTGGTGAAGACGATTTCGCGCGGTTCACACCCAAGAAGTGCGGCGACCTGTTCGCGGGCGCGCTCGATGGCATTGGCGGCCAGCTTGCCCAGCCGGCAGCCGCTCGATGGATTCCCATAAAGCTCGCCCAGGTACGGCAACATCGCTTCAACCACCAGCGGGTCGACGCGGGTTGTGGCATTATTGTCAAAGTAAAGCATGGACAGGGCAGAAGGCGGCACAGCGCAACGATAATGTACTCCCAACAAGACGCGCGCCAACTATTACTTGGTTGGCGTTTTTGGATTCACACGAAGGCACGAAGCGCACGAAGTCCAAAAAAAGCGAAACTTTTTGGCCTTTCTGCGGGTCTTCGTGTGAGAATAAAGTCACTCCGCCGCTTGCAGGAGCGCTCTTTTTCCTCGTTCCCAAGCTCCAGCTTCCTCCGCGCGCGAATTGCATGTCCGCCACCCCTACCGGGGTGAGGCGTTGGTGGGTGGGGCCCGGGGGTATCGCTTCGCTCAACCCCCGGCTAATATCCGTGAACCCTCCGGGTTCATGGATTTTCCCTTCCCTCTCCTTTTTTTCTTCGTGCCTTCGTGTGAATTTTCCTGCCCTTTGCGGCTTTGCGTGAGAAAAAAATCACTCCGCCGCTTGCAGGAGCGCTTTGACCTCGCGGCAGTAGGCGGTGATGTCCGGG
>JAPLTE010000068.1 GCA_026398235.1 Verrucomicrobiota bacterium | reverse complement strand
GCCGTCGCCGGAATCTATGGCTTTTCCGGCGCGCTGCTCTTCGGGATCGGCATCCTTTTCACCCTGCCGCTCTATTTCGGGATCAAACTCGCCTTGTACGAGGCTATTTTTAGACAGGATTGACAGGATTTTCGGATAAGGGTTTACAGTTGCTCACGGGCGTTCGCAGGCAGGTAGCCAAAACCCAACCTGTTCATCCTGTCTTTGCGGCTTTCACGCGATCCGGCCTGTTGTGCGTCCAGTTGATTCAACGCCGTTTGGAGTTGGGGAGCTGGGCAATTTCAGACAGGATTAACAGGATTAACATGATTGACAGGATTTTCGGATCAGGATTTACAGTTGCTCACGGGCGTTCGCAGGCTACGGGCGTAATCCTGTAATCCTCAAAATCCTGTTAATCCTGTCTAAAAATAGCGAAGCTTCGCTGCTCACGCAGGGATGAAAGGGGCCGAGCCCAAACCTGCCCGGTCCGAGGCCGACTCCGAGCCGCTTTCCAGCAGGCTAAATATGGATCGCCTTGCCGAACGCCGTGCCCACGGCCTCGTGCACCGCTTCGCTTAAGGTCGGGTGCGCGTGGATGGTCGCCTCGATCTCCTCGTAGGTGGCTTCCAGCGTGATCGCCAGGCCCAGTTCGGCGATCATTTCCGTGGCTTCGGGTCCGACGATATGCGCGCCGAGAATCTCGCCGTTGGGTTCGCCCACGAGGATCTTCACAAATCCCTCGAGCTCGCCAATCGCGCGGGCTTTGCCGCTGGCCATGAACGGGAATTTGCCGAGTTTGTAGGCAATCCCCTTTTGTTTGGCCTCCCCTTCGGTGAGTCCCACGCTGGCAACCTGCGGGTTGGCGTAGGTGCAGGCCGGGAAGGTGGTGACGCGTTTGGGTTTGTGGCCCGCAACAAACATCCCTTCCACGGCTTGGATCGCCTCGAAGCTCGCGACGTGCGCCAGCCACGGGGGCCCGATGATGTCGCCCGCCGCATACACTCCGGGAACGCTGGTTTCATACGCGTCGTTGACCTTGAGGTAGCCGCGTTCGGTCAGTTCGATTTTGAGCGAGCCGGTGGGGAGGATCGGCGCGACGCCAATCGCGACAAGGGCGACTTCGGCTTCGAGCGTCTCCTCTTTTTTGCCGGAAACCGTCAGCTTGACCCCTTTTTCCGTAGCCTCCGCCTTGGTAATCTTCGTGTTGGTGAGCACATTGATCCCCTGCTTTTGGTAGGCTTTTTCAACGACCGTGGAAACGTCGGCATCCTCATACGGAAGCGCGTTGGGGAGCATCTCGACGAGGGTCACCTTGGTGCCGAAAGCGTTGTAGAAATAGCCGAACTCGGTGCCGATCGCTCCTGCGCCGATGATGAGCATCGACTTGGGCTGGGTCGGCAGGATCATCGCCTCTTTGCTGCTGATGACGGTCTTGCCGTTGAACGGCAGATTGGGCAATGCCCGGGCCGTGCAGCCGGTGCAGACGAGAATTTTCGGCGCGCTATGGCTCTCTTCTTTGCCGTCGGCGAATTTCACCTTCACCACGCCGCCCGCTTCCAGATTGGCTTCGGCCTGGATGTAGTCGATTTTGTGCTTTTTGAAGAGGAACTCGATCCCGGCGGCGTTTTTGTCGGAGACATCGCGTGAACGGCCGATGATTTTGTTCCAGTCAAAGCTAAGGCCGTCGAATTTGAACCCGAACTCGGCGGCTCGTTTGTTCATCGTCTGGTACATTTCGGCGTTGCGCAGGAGGGATTTGGTCGGGATGCAGCCCCAGTTCAGGCAGGTGCCGCCCGCGCGCTCTTTTTCGATGCAGGCCACCTTTTTTCCGAGTTGGGCCGCGCGAATCGCTCCGACATACCCCGCAGGGCCACCGCCGATGACAATAAGATCGTAGTTCATAAGATTGAATAGGATGCGTCTCTTCGACGCCATGGGTTAAAATTGAGCCCTAAAGCAGCATGAGCGCCGGTTTTTCGATGAAAGCGCGCAGTTCGCCCAGGAACTGGGACCCCAACGAGCCGTCCACGACGCGGTGGTCGCAACTCAGCCCCAGCGTCATCCGCTGGCCCGCGACGATCTGCCCCGCCCCGTTGACGACCGGCTTCTTCACCGCCGCTCCGACGCTTAAAATGGCGGCCTGCGGCGGGTTGACGATCGCAAAGAAGCTCTCGATGCCGTAGCTGCCAAGGTTGGAAAGGGTGAAGGTGCCGCCCTGGTATTCCTCGGGCTTGAGTTTCTTGGTGCGGGCGCGCGTAGCGAGGTCCTTGACGGTCTCGCTGATCTCGCCCAGCGATTTCCCGGCGGCATCGCGCAAAACCGGGGTGACGAGTCCGTCTTCAACGGCCACGGCCACGGAAAGGTTGATCGCGGCATACTCGATAATCGCATCGCCGGCCCAGGCGGCGTTGACCTTGGGCACGCGCCCCAGCGCGGCGATGACGGCCTTGATGACGAGGTCGTTGACGGTGATCTTCCCGCGTCCGCTCGCTTCCGCCGTGGCGTTGATCTCACTGCGCAGCGCGAGCAGCGGGGCGGCGTCGACTTCGATTTGCAGATAAAAATGGGGCACGGTCGATTTGCTGGCGACCAGCCGTTCGGCAATCACGCGGCGCATTCCCGAAAGCGGGAGGGTGCGGTCGTTGGGGCCTGCGGGCAGGGCGGGGATCGACTGGACCGAGGCTGCCGGAGCGCCCATGGCGGGCTGCGCTGGAGTCCCGGGACGCTTGGGTGCGGCAGCAGGTGCGCCCGGCTTGGCTTCGAGCACGTCGCGCTGGACAATCCGGCCACCAGGGCCGCTGCCTGCCACACGCGTGAGATCCACTCCCCGCGCGGCGGCGATGCGCCGGGCCAGCGGTGAGGCTTTGACTTTAGCCCCCGAGGCGGGGACGGGCACCTCGGCTACGGGAGCCGGAGCCGCGGGCGGCGCAACCGTGGAGCTATCCGCCTTGGCGCTCGTTTTCACCGGGGCTGCGGGCCGCGGCGCGGCGGCATCGCCCGGCTTGTCGCCCGGCAATGCGAGCAGCGCAATCTGCTGGCCCACAGCGACTTTCTCGCCTTCCTGGACGTAAATTTCTGCGAGGGTTCCGTCGTCGAACGCCTCCATCTCCATCGTCGCCTTGTCGGTTTCGATTTCGGCGAGCACGTCGCCCATTTCCACCTTATCGCCCACTTTTTTCTGCCATTTGACGAGGGTTCCCTCGGTCATGGTGTCGCTCAGTTTGGGCATTTCAATCGGGAGTGGCATAGGAAATATTAAATAATAAGCTTTAGCAGATGGACAGTGCTTTTTGCACCACCCGGTCGGGAGTCGGCAGCTGGAGTTTTTCCAACGGCGGGCTGTAGATGGCTGGGGCGTCCAGGGCGCTGATGCGCTGGATCGGCGCATCGAGTTCGTCGAACGCTTTTTCTTGAATGAGCGAGGCGATCTGGGCATCCACGCCGCAGAACGGTTTGTTTTCCTCGACCAAGACGGCCCGGTGGGTCTTGCGCACGCTGGCAAGGAGCGTCTCCTCGTCCAGCGGCCGGATGCTGCGCAAATCCACCACCTCAGCGCTGATCCCGTGCTGGGCTTGCAAAATCTCCGCCGCCTTGAGGCAGGTGAGGACGGCCCGCCCGTGGGCGATGAGGGAAATGTCGGTGCCTTCCCGCTTCACATCGGCCACGCCGATCGGTATAAGATACTCTTCCTCAGGCACTTCCCACTGTTCGCCGTAGAGGAGCGTGTTCTCCATGAACATCACCGGGTCGTTGTCGCGAATGGCCGCTTTCATGAGCCCCTTGGCGTCATAGGCCGTCGCGGGGCAGACGACTTTGAGCCCGGGCGTGTTGGCCAGGAAATTCTCGGGCGTATGCGAATGGGTGGCGCCGACATTGGTGCCGCCGTTGGCCGGGCCGCGAATGACGATGGGGCAGGCGATCTGCCCGCCGGACATGTAGCGCACGCACCCGGCGTTGTTGATGATCTGGTCAAAGGTGACGTAGGAAAAGCTCCAGAACATCAGTTCGACCACGGGGCGGATGCCGAGCATCGAAGCCCCCACAGCCATGCCGACGAAGCCGGCCTCGGAAATCGGGGTGTCCACGACGCGCTTGCTCCCGAACCGGGCCCAGAGCCCTTCGGTGACTTTGTAAGCGCCGTTGTATTCGGCCACTTCCTCCCCGAGCAGCACCACGTTTTCATCGCGGAGCAACTCTTCGGCGAGCGCGTCGTTCAAAGCTTTGCGGTAAGTGATTAGAGGCATGACGAAAAAGGGCTAGTTGAAAAAGTACGTGCCGTGCGGCCCATCGCCCACGGGTTGATCGACCTCGCTGTAGACGTCGGTGAAGATGTCGGCCTCGGTCGGGAACGGGCTTTCATCGGCAAACCGGGAGGCGACCTCGGCCTCGGCCCGGGCTTCGTGGTCGATCGCGTCGGCCTGCTCCTCGGTGAGGATCCCCTCGTCCACCAGCCGCTTCTGCCAAAGCCGCAGCGGGTCGTGGTAGGTCTTGTAATGCTCGATCTCCTCCGGGGTGCGGTATTTGCGGGCGTTGGCGTCGGCCACCGAATGCCCGTAATAACGGTAGGTGGCGATCTCAAGCACGGTCGGGCGGCTCTCCTCGTGCGCCCGCTCAATGGCGGCCTGCGTCTTGACCCGCATCTCGTAAATGTTTTCCCCGTTGGCGTGGTCCCAAGGGATGTTGTAGCCCTCGGCGCGCTGGGCGAGCATTTGCTTGAACGCCGAGGAACGGGCCAAGCTTGTGCCCATCGAATAGCCGTTGTTCTCGATGATGTAGATGACCGGGAGGCTCATCAGCGAGGCAAGGTTGAGGCTTTCATGGAAAACCCCCTGGTTCACCGCGCCATCCCCCAAATAACAGAGGCAGCAGCCGCGGATTCCCTTATATTTCAAAGCGTAAGCGATGCCGAGACCGAGCGGGGTCTGCCCGGCGACGATCCCGTGCCCGCCCCAATACCGTTTGTCAGGGGCAAAAAGGTGCATCGACCCCCCTTTCCCCTTGGAGGAGCCGGTTGCCTTGCCAAAAAACTCGGCCATGCATTCGCCCATCTCCATCCCGCAGACCAGCGCGTGGCCATGATCCCGGTAGGCGGTGATCACATGGTCATTTTCCCCGAGCAGCGAGATCGTGGCGACCGCCACCGACTCCTGGCCCGTGTAGAGATGCAGGAAACCGCCCATTTTGCCCGCGTTGTAGGCTTTCAGGGAGGTCTGCTCAAACCGGCGGATACGGAACATCTGCCGGAGAAACTGGATTTTTTCCTCAGGAGTGAGACATCGGTTGATTTCCGCATCGGCGAAAGATCGGGATTCGGCTTCCATCATCAAATTAAAAGGTTTTAAGAATTTCGCCGGAAACTCTAGACGGATCTCCCCGCAAAGCAAGCAAAGATAATCATACCAACAACCACCCCCCCAGAAACCCTTATAGCACCAGCCTCCCGGAACCCCCGTCTCGCCCGAGTGCGATCCCTCTTGATTTGGAGGGGGGATTGGACGACACTCGCCCGCGTTGTTGCCGGAGAGTCCGTCCGGGGTATCCCCCCTCGCATCCAGCAGCCATTCTGTTCCACGTAGAACATGTTTATCGATCCCAAAATTTATGACGTTGCTGTCGTCGGAGCCGGGCACGCCGGCCTGGAGGCCGCATTTGCCGCAGCCCGCCTCGGTTGCGAGGTGGCGCTCTTCACGCAAAACCTGGACACCATAGGCCAGATGTCGTGCAACCCGGCCATCGGCGGACTGGCCAAGGGGCATATGGTGCGGGAAATCGATGCCCTCGGCGGCTTCATGGGGGTCAATACCGATGCCACCGCCATTCAATGCCGGATGCTCAACAGCAACAAAGGGCCCAGCGTGCGGGCTCCGCGCGCCCAGTGCGACAAGCGAGCTTACCAACTCCGCGCCAAGGCTGCGTGCGAGCGCGAACCCGGCATTTCCCTCAAACAAGCCCATGTGGTGGAGATTGTTGCGAGAGATGGGCAAGTCACCGGGGTGCGCACCCAGCTTGGAATGGAAATCCGCTGCGGCGCGGTGGTGATCACCACCGGCACCTTTCTGCGCGGGCTCCTGCATGTCGGTCTGTGGAACGCTCCCGGCGGGCGGATGGGCGACTCCTCCTCCACCTTGAGCGAGAGTCTGGCCCGGCTCGGGTTTGAGATTGGGCGCTTTAAAACCGGCACCCCGTGTCGCCTGAACGCCCGCACCATCGACTTCACCCGGTGCGAGGCGCAGTACGGGGACACCCCTCCCCCCACCTTCTCCTTCCTGCCGGAGTTGATCCAGAAGCAACCGAACGATATTTTCACCTTGAACCGCCATAGCGGCGGAAAGTTCCACGTGGAACAACTTGCCTGCT
>JAPLTE010000099.1 GCA_026398235.1 Verrucomicrobiota bacterium | reverse complement strand
GCCGTGTGCTTGGAGCCGACTGGGTGGACGGCTGGTGGCGGGGCATTCCCGCCTGGCAGCAAATTCCCGGCGAGGTGAACGTGCATGAAATTCTGCGCCTGTGGACCTTTGCCAAGGGGCTGGGAATGGTCGAGTTCGGCAAGATGCGCTACAATTTGATAGGCAACGCCGGGCATTGGTTTCCCGGTCTTAATGCGGCGAACTTCGATGAAGCGGCGATCCGTTGCGCGCTGGCGGAAAGCCCGTTTGCCGATCGCATCCCTGCCGTTCTGCGCGAAGCCCACCAACTGCTCTTCGACGCGCCCGTAAAGCGCCTGAGCCAGAGCGACTAGGGGGATTAGGAGTAGCGGATGTCCTTGCCCGGCTCCATCTCGTAATCCACCGCGAGGCGCTCGCAGGTATTGGGTTTGATGACCTCCTCCACGTATTTGAGGTGGAGGGCACTGTCGCGGTAGAGGGCGAGCTTCTCGGTGGATTCAAACTCCACGGCCAGGAAAAAGTTCCAGTTGCTCTTCGGGTCGATGTTTTTGCCGCATTTGAGCGAAAGCACCTCGCCGATTTTGAGGAGCTGGGTGCGGGTCTGGCGCATCATCGTTTCCAACTTTTCGGGGGTGACCTCCGGGTTCAGTTTGAAAAGGACGATGTGGTAAATCATAGAGTCTGTTGCAAGTTATGGGGGGCCGCTCGTTGAATCAAGAGCGATTCGCCCCACTGACATGCAGCGGATGCGGACGAGGCTGCCCGAGGGCAAAGAGATTGCATCCGCCCCCTGAAGCGTTCCGTTGAGAAAAATTTCAGTGCAAGGAATCCGCTCCTAAAAAAGCTGCCTTTATTGGCGGGAGCCCGTCATCTGTTGCTCGATCCGGTCGGCCCAGAACTGGATTTGTCGGGCATCCAGCAGGACGGCATCGGCAGGTTGCTGCCAGGTGGCGGCGGGCAGGCTTGTCGCGTATTCCAGGCGTTCCACCCGCGCGGTGAGGCTCCAACCGGGGCCGACCAGGCGCAGCCGAACCGGTTGCCCCGCGCTGTTCAGGGTGAGCCTGAGGTTCCAATCCTCCACGCCCAAGCCCCGGGCGAGTTCCGTCATCACTTTGACTTCCAGTGTGCGCAGCCCTTGCTCTTCCCCAAGGTCTTTGGCCTGCAACAGGATCGGCAACAATGCCAATTGTTGCGGCGGGATGGGAAGGATCATCAGGCCGAGGCCGGTGTGCTGATGTTTTTTATTTTTGGCAGGAGCTTGGATAGCGGGCGGGACGACCAGGGCATCGAAAGGCGGCATTTTTGGCGCAATCCATACCGCATCGCCTGCGCGGCAGAGGGTCACGAGTTTGCCGCCGAACATTCCCCGGAGCAGGGCGCGGTCGGGCGGTTCCAGCAGAAGATCCACGCTGGCTCCCGCCATTTCCGGTGGCAAATCGGTCATCTGTTCGAGCACGAGCGTGGCCGAGAGGGCGTGTTGCTTTGCCTCAGGGCTGAATACGCTGGCAATAGGCACCAGAGAGCGGCTGAGGAGGTCGTAGGGGTTGGCGGGCGGCTGGGCGCGCAGGAGGGGGGCAAGCGCGAGCAACACGGCTAAAAGAGAGATAGGAAATTTTTTCATGCAGAGTTGCGTTTCCGCAGCCAACGTTCTTTACTACGAACTTAGACTAAATGCCACTTTTCACGCCATTTTTAGCGGATAGCGGGCTCTATTTCGCGATTCGACACTCCACGTTGCCGGGCCAAACGGTTCTGGTCAGCCTCGTGATTGCCTCCATTTTTTCGTGGTCGGTGATGGTTACCAAGCTGCTCATGGTGCACCGGGCCAAAAAGCAGTCGGTGAGTTTTCTCGAACTTTTCCGAAGCCATCGGCAGCCGCTGCATATTTATGAATCGCAGCTCCGGTTTGACGGTTCGCCTTTGTACTCTGTCTATCGCGCCGGGTGCCGGGAGTTGACTTATCATCTGCTCGGCTCGCAGGAAGTCGATGAGACCTTCCGTGCGCGGCTGGAGGATTCGCCGAGGATTTCGCCCGCGCAGGCCCGCGTGATCTCCACGGCGATGGAGCGCTCGGTGGGCGAAACCGCGCTCAAGCTCGAAGGTCAGATGATTCTCCTGGCGACCGCCGTGAGCGGCGCGCCGTTCCTGGGGCTGCTCGGCACGGTTTGGGGCGTCATGGACACCTTTGGCGGCGTGGCGGAAAGCGGCTCTGCCAATCTCGCCGCGATGGCCCCCGGTGTTTCCGCCGCGTTGATCACGACCGTTACGGGCCTGCTCGTCGCGATCCCGGCGATGTTTGGCTATAATTTCCTGGTGACCAGCATTCGCGGGCTCATCGTGCAGATGGATAATTTTGCGGCGGAACTCGCTTCGGCCTTCGAGCATCAATTCGTCGATCACGGCGAATACACCCGGCGCCCATGAAACGCTTTTCCGCCCGCCATCAGTTGTCGACGCTCTCGGAGTTGAACGTCACGCCGCTGCTCGATCTGGCGTTCGTGCTCTTGATCATATTTATGATCACCACGCCGCTCATGGAGACCTCAAGCAAGCTGGTGTTGCCCACGAACAAAGGCGCGGAAGGGGCGGCGGAGCCGTCGCAGGTGGAGACGATCTCGATTGATAAAGATGCGCTCGTCACGATTGACAAAACCCCTGTGCAGATCACGGCAGTCAAGGAAGCGATCACCGCGCTCAAAGCCAGTCGCCCCACGCTGGCCGTGCAGATCCGCGCCCATAAAGACCTTTCCGTGCAGAAACTGGTGGATGTGATGGATGCCATCAAGCAGGCAGGGATCACGAAAATCGGCATCGTCAGCACCGTTCCGGAGGGCCAATAAGCGCAATGAGCGGGGACTCGAAATTCCGGCGCAATTTTGCGTTAGTCGGCGCGATGCATCTGCTGATCTTGGCGGCCCTTTTCTTCGCCACCCGGGGAGAGAAAAAACCGGCCGAAGCGCCCACCTGGCTGGATGGCGGTTCGCCTCCCGCCGGAGCTTCCGAGGAAAAACAGGAGGAACCGACGCCGGAGCCTGCCGTAACACCCGAGCCCACTCCCAAACCGACCCCGGATAAAGCCGAGCCACCTCCTCCGGAGCGCAAGGAAGCGCCGAGTGAAATCGTCCTTCCCACTCCCTCGGCAACCCCAACTGCGACGCCAACGCCCACCCCGGAGCCGACTCCTGAGGCCACCCCGACACCCACACCCAAACCGACTCCGAAGCCCACGCCGAAGGCGACCCCCAAACCGTCGCCGAAGCCGTCGCCCAAGCCTGTTCACAAACCGGACCCCACGCCGAAGCCCGCGGCTAAAAAGACCGAGGATGAGCTGCCCAAAAAAGCTGGGGCAGCCAAATCCCCAGCCAAAGCCGGGAGTTCGCCGAAATCCGGCACGAGCCCATCGGGAAAGAAGCCCGGCAAAGCCTCGGAGGGCGGGGCAGGGGATGGGGGCGGTTCCGCCAAAGGCAAGCCCGGCGGCACAGGCAAAGGGGTCGGCGGCGGACATGGAGACGGTCACGAAGGGGGCGGCAACCGTGAAGCGGCGTTCGGCTGGTACCACATCATGTTGCACGACCGGTTTTACGCCCGCTGGGATCAACCGCTCTCGGTGGTACAAAGCGGCCAGGAGTTCGCGACCCTCATTAAGATCAAGATTGACCGCTCGGGGCATATTGCGGGAGTCAGCCTCGCCAAATCGTCCGGCAATGAGACCGTGGACGAGTCGGTGCTTACAGCCGCCCAGCGCGTGACTCAGGTCGATCCCCTGCCCAAAGGGTTGGGCGACGGCGACGGCTATGAAGTGAACATCGAGTTCAAGCTGAGCCCGTAGAATCTGATTTGCTGGAACGCGCCGTGCCGAATCGCGCCCGGAGGTCGCGATCCACCGGTTGCGGCATTTCGGCAAAGGTGGATCGGCAAAGGTGGATCGGCAAAGGTGGATCGGCAAAGGTGGATCGGCAAAGGTGGATCGGCCGCTCCGCGGACGATTCCGGGACCGCCCTCCGCAGCAAGAAAAACATTTTTCCCATCGGGGTTTGATCTTTTGGCCGGTCGGGGTATTCTCGATCTCATTCGACCTATGTTGCGGAAATTCTTTTTCGTGGCCGCCGGTTTCTTTGCGGCCCTTGCGTTCACGCCGTGCTTTGCGGTTCCCACTCCGACGATCACCATCAGCGGAAACGGCTCCATCGCGCTTGCCGTGGCCCCGTTCAGCGGGAGTGACGGCGCGGCAATGACCAAAACAGTCCAAAACGATCTCGCCCTCTCCGGCTTCTTCAGCTTTGCCGATGCCGGGCGCGCCTCGATGACCGTGAACGGCTCCTCCTCCGGCTCTGCGCTGCAAGGCAAGGTGGTGGATCGCTCCGGGAGCAATGTCCTCCTGCGCACGTATCAGGGGGGCCCCAGGGAAAAAGCGCACGCGTTTGCCAATGACATCATCGAGACGCTCACGGGCACGAAAGGGATGGCCGGGAGCAAAATCGCCTTCATCGCGACGCGCTCCGGCAGCAAGGAATTGTATACGGCGGATTACGACGGCTCGAACATGCGCCAAATGACACGCGATAATACAATCAGTGTCGCGCCTGCGATCAGCCCTGACGGACGTCGCATCGCCTACACCAGTTATTTGCACGGGTATGCGGATATTTACATGATCGACCTCGCCAGCGGTCAGCGCGAGCGCATCGTGAAATTCCCCGGGACCAACAGCGGAGCGGCATTTTCTCCCGGAGGGGATCAAATCGCATGCAGTGTGAGCCGTGACGGCAACCCGGAACTGTATGTGGTGAGCGCGAACGGCTCCGGCGCACGTCGGCTCACCCACACCCCGGGCGTCGAGTCGTCCCCTTCATGGTCGCCGACTGGCAACGAGATCGTCTATTCCTCGGATGACACCGGTTCGCCGCAACTCGTCCGCATCCCGGCGGCTGGCGGCTCCGGACGGCGTCTCGCCACGGGCCACAATTATTGCACGAAACCGAGTTGGTCGCCGGACGGAAAAAAGATTGCCTTCAACATCCGCGAAGGCGGCTCTTTTCAAGTGGCGGTGCTCGATCTCGCCAGCAACGGAGTTCGGGTGGTGACGGGCGGCGATGAAGCCCGCGATCCGGTGTGGGGACCCGATTCGCGCCATCTGCTCTTTACCCAAGGCGGCAATTTGATGCTCTTGGATGTTCAGACAGCCCGCAAAGTGGCGCTCCTGAGCGGGCTGGGCTCCATCTCCGAACCGGCTTGGTCGCACTAATTTTACTCAATCCAACAACCTCGCTTATGAAAAACCTGCCCTTGATTTCCCGCGTCGCCTTTTGTGGCGTCCTCCTGCTTTCCCTCAACGCCTGCGCCCTTTTCAAAAAGAAGAAACAATACGCGGGAATGTCCGACAGCGACATGGTCAGCGGCGCTCCCCTGCCTGAGCGCCAGGAAGGGGTTTCCTTCACCGCGGGCAACGTGGACAAGACCCGGTTCGCACCGGTGCAATTTGGGTATGACAGCGTCGCAGTCGCGGCCAATGAAATTGGCAAGCTCAATGAGGTGGCCAAGTTTATGGAAAGCTCGGACAAGATGCTCATCATCGCCGGATTCACTGACGAACGCGGCACGGCGGAATACAACAGGGGGTTGGGCGAACGCCGTGCGCAGGCGGTCCGCAGTTATTTGCTGCAAAAGGGAGCCGATACCGAGCGCATCCAGACCACCAGCTTCGGCAGTGAAATGCCCGCGGACTCCGGCCACAACGAATCCGCCTGGGCCAAGAACCGCCGCGCCGAATTTGGCGTGACGAAGTAATTGCGGTTACGGGCGGGTATCGGCGAATGAGGCGAAAAAACCCGGCCCACTTGGCCGAGTCGCCCATTTCGAAGAGTGTGAAAGAGTTTGAGAGGCCCCTCGCAAGCTTGGGAGGAGGCGTTGCACGCGCTTTCGCACCGAACTTCGTTTTCACCGCACCAGCATTCCCGTCATCCCTTTGAAAATTTGTGATTTGACCCAGTTTTATTCCCCGGTCAGTGGCGGGGTGAAGCGGTATGTGCATGAAAAAGTGCGCTATCTGCACGCGCATACGGACGACCAGCATCTGCTCATCATCCCCGGCGAACAGGACACACGCACCATCGAGGGTCGGGCCACGGTGTACACCATCCGCTCGCCGCTGCTCTCGCGCACCTCCCGTTACCGGGCGATCCTGCGGCTCGGCGCAATCGAACACATTTTGGAAAAGGAGCGCCCGGATGTGATCGAATCCGGCGATCCGTATCAGGTCGCCTGGAAAGCCGTTGCAAGCGGCGAGGCGCTCGGGATTCCTGTCATCGGTTTTTATCATTCCCATTTTCCCGAAGCGTATGTGCGCACGGCGGCGCGGTTTTTGGGGCGGCCCGGCACGGAATGGGTGATGGATGCCTCCCGCCGCTACATCTGCGCGCTGTATAACCGGTTTCACCGGACACTGGTTCCGTCGCCCGCTTTGGAACGGCTCTTGAACGAGTGGGGGGTCAAGAACACGGAGCACCTCGACCTGGGGGTGGACACCGAAATCTTCCAGCCTGTGCCGGATGACAAAGCGGAAACCCGCGCCGAGTTGGGCCTGCCCGCCGGGCGAACGCTGTTGCTCTACGTGGGACGGCTGGCCCCGGAAAAAAATGTGCGGACGCTCCTTTCGGCCTTCGAGCAGCTCCACGAAGCCGAGCCGGAGCGCTACCACCTGCTGGTGGTGGGCGATGGATTGCAGCGCCGTCCGGTGCAGGCATTGCAGACGGCCACCGGCCAGGTGACCTGGCTTTCCTCGTGCGTGGAGCCGGAACGCCTTGCCCGCCTCTACCGGTGCGCGGATTGTTTTGTGCACCCCGGGTTGCAGGAAACCTTTGGCCTGGTTACGTTGGAAAGCCAGGCTTGCGGCACGCCCGTGCTTGGCATTCGCGGCAGCTACATGGACCGGATCATTTTTAGCGATCAACGCCACTGGGCCGAGGAAAACACCGCGAACGCATTGGCCCGGGCGATTGACAAAACGTGTCGCGGCAATCTTTACGCCGAGGGGTTGGCCGCCAGCGAGAGCGTGCGCGCCCGGTATTCGTGGAACCTCGTGTTCGAGCGGCTCTTTGGGATTTACCGCGAGGCGATCACCACCTACAAAAACAGGGATGTCTGAGCGCCGCCCATTTGAGATTCGCAAATTCCAGCGGGCCGACCGCGCCCGCGTGCGGGAACTCTGCTGCGAAACCGGGTTTCTCGGCAACCCGATCGACCCGGTGTTTGAAGACCGGCAACTCTTTGCGGATTACCTGACGGCCTATTACACCGACTGGGAACCCGAATCCTCATTTGTGCTGCTGATGGATGGGGAAATCACCGGTTACCTGCTCGGCTCGCGTCTTCCGTTGCGTCAGCAGATCTACAACATCTACCAGAACGCCAGTATTTTTCTGCGCGGTATTTTTCGATATTACCATTACAACGCGGCATCAAAGGCGTTTGTAAAATGGATTCTCTCGACTGCGTGGAGGGAAGTCCCCGCCGCACCGCGCCGGTGCGCCCATTTTCACATCAACCTGCTCGCCGAAGCGCGCAACGTCGCCACCACGCGCTCGATCATGGATGCCTACCTCGCTTATCTGCATGCAAATGGCGAAAAACAGGTCTATGGCCAGATGGTCACCTTCGAGAGCCGCCGGGGTTTCAAGATGTTCGAGCGGTACGGCTTCCGGGTCGTGAATAAATCACGTATTTCTAAATATGATGGAATTCATTCCGAGCCGGTTTATCTTTGCACGGTGGTGAAAAACTTAGAGGAGAATAATCAGCTTTATTCGCGGTAGGGAGCGCAATCCCGAATCGCCCGCGGAGCGGCCGATTCACCTGAGCGGTGGATCGCGACCACCGGGCGCGATGGAACTGCGCGGCCCAATTTCTAGCGCCCGTTTCGACAAGGAGTCGGAGAACTGCACGGCTTGGGCTTGTCCTCGGGATATTTTTTGGTCGAAGGCCAGATCAGCCGCCACGGTTGATGCTTCACGGTATCTGTGAACTGCTCCGCGTTGTGAACGGTTTGCTGTATGCCCGGCCCCACGCTCCCCACGCTGTTGCGGAGCCCGCGCGCGGTGCGCTTTAAATTTTCACTCGCGTGCCGGAAGTTGCGCAACGAGACGCCAATATCTTTATTCTCCGCCAGTTCGCCCGTGAACTGTTCCGCGTTGTTGAGCGCATTGGCCAGCGGGCTCTGCTTGCCGGTGAGTGCCTTCAGGTTGTCGAAAGTCTGCTGGAACGCCCCGTCGGTACCGGTGAGCACGAGCAGTTGGTCGCCGAGTTCCCGGAAGTTGGCCAGGGCGGCAACCAAGTCGGACCCTTCCTCTGTGAGTTCGGTAAGATGCTCGGTCGTCTTCTGCAATCCTTGCATCGCGAGGGTGGCGTTGCTCAGCACCGGGTCCATTTTTTCGAGCATCTTCTGCCCCACGTCGGCCAGGCCGGGCTCACGTTCGCCGATAAAACTGGTGTCCGCGGTTGCCCGCCCGGAGGCTTCGTTGCCTTGCGTGAAATCGATTACTTGCTCGCCGAGCAAACTGTATTGCAGCATCAGGACACGTTCCCGACGGTAGATCAGCGCGTTGCGATCCACGGCCACTTCCACGATCACCGCCAGATCGGGCCGCGGCCTTTGCGATTCCGGCACGGGCGAAAGCAGCCGCGACACCTGGCCGATTTTTCGTCCGGCAAGCATTACGGGAGCCCCCGCGTTGATCCCGCCCGCGTTGTCGAAATAGATTCGGAAAATGCGCCGCTCGCCCGCAAGGCCCGGGGCTTCCAGGTAAATGAGGGCCGCTGCCAGGACCGCCGCGGTGATGGCCACCAAAAGACCGGTTCGAAGTTCGTTGCGGATAACCGCCATAAAAAGGTTCAGTCTGAAATTTTAACCGCAAAAAAGCGCAAGAGGGGCAAAGATGGGAAAGGAGCTTGGGGACAGGGTGGCACGCGCTTTCCCGATCGCGCCCGGAGGTCGCGATCCAGCGGCTGCATTCGGCAAAGGTGGATCGGCCGCTCCGCGGACGATTTCGGGGACGTGACAAGTTGATTTCATTTTATGCCTTTTGCGCCTGCTTTCTGTTTAGTGGATGGGCCCCTCCGTGCGGCCTTCAATGAATTGTTCGACGACAGGATTGTGGCTGGCCCGGAAGCGTTCGGGGCGGTCTTCTTCAATAATACGCCCTTGAAAAAGCATCGCGATCCGGGTGGCGATGTGGAACGCGCTGGATAACTCATGGGTGACGATGATGGAGGTGGTGTGCGCCTTGTCGGTGAGGCTGATGATCAACTCGTCGATCACTGAGGAAAGCACCGGGTCCAACCCGGTGGTTGGCTCGTCAAAGAGCAGCAGTTCAGGCTCCAGCACCAACGCGCGGGCGATGGCAACCCGTTTGCGCATCCCGCCGGAAAGCTCATTGGGCAGCAGCGGACCGGTTTCCTCCATGCCCACCAGCGCGAGCTTCTCCTCCACGATCCGGTCGATCTCCGCCCGGCGTTTGTGCGTGAGTTCCTCCAGCGGCAACGCGAGATTGTCGCGCACCGTGAGCGAGGAAATGAGCGCGGAGGATTGATACACCATTCCCATTTTGATGCGTGACTCGTTGACCTCCCGCCGCGAGGCATGGTTGAGGTTGCGCCCCTGAAACAGGATGCTGCCTGCCGAGGGTTGGAGGATGCCGAGGATCAACCGCAACAACGTACTTTTGCCCGCGCCGCTCTGACCCATGATGACCATCCGCTGCTTGCGTTCCACCCTCAGGTTCAGGTGCCGCAGGATCGGCTTGCCCTCGAACTCCAGATGCACCCCGCGCAACTCCACGATGGGTGGGCCCGCCCACGGTTCCTGCCGGACTGCCGGATGGTCACGTTCATTCATAGATCATGACCATTCCGATATTAAAAAGCGTGTCGGCCGCGATCACCACGGCGATGGCCGATACCACGCTGGAAGTGGTCGCGGTGCCGACTCCCGAAGCCCCGCCCCGCACCGTCAATCCTTTGTAGCACGAGATCAGGCCGATGATCAGGCCGAAGAGAAAACTCTTCAAAACCCCCGCTATGATGTCGCGCGCGATCAGATTTTCCATCACCAATGAAGCGAAGTAGAGGTAAGAGATGCCAAATTGCTTCTGGCAAACCAGCGCGCCGCCTGCCAATGCGGCGAGGTTCGACACCACGCTCAGGCACGGGAGCAGCAGAAAGACTGCGAGTGCCCGGGGCGCCACCAGGAAGCGCAGCGGACCGATTCCCATCGCCTCCATGGCTTCCACCTCTTCGCTCGCCGTCATCGTGCCGAGTTCCGCCGTATAGGCCGCCCCAATCCGGGCCGCCACCATGATCCCCGTCATGAGAGGGCCAAGTTCGCGCGAAAAGCCGATTCCCACAAGGCCGGGAACGAGGTTTTGCGTACCGAACTTGCGCAGTTGGTAACCGGTTAAAAGCGCCATGGTCAAGCCCATGAAAAACGAGATCAACGCCACGAGCGGCACGGAGCCAACGCCTGCGCGATCCGCCTGCCCAAAAAAAAGACTCGGGCGAAAAGGGATATGCCCCCGAAAAACGTGGTCCAGGGTTTCGCGCACCGTGTCCACCGCAAGATAAACCATCCCTCCGATCATCCGGATCGGTTCGGCAACAGCTTGCGGCAACAAGTCATTCATCCAAAACCGAATCCGCAACGCGCCCGACGGATGGACGCACGCGATTTGCCGTTTGAAAAAGGGAGGGCATCCGAGATCCCGCAGAAGACCTAGGGCACAACAGCAGTAAAAATTTTATCGATTCGTAAACCCCAGGGCCAATGCGCGCGTGAGAGTAACGAGAATTGGGCTGCGGTCGGTGATCGTGCCTACCCGTTTTTTCTGGGCCGCTGCCACGATGCGCTTCGGGCATGCGAGTGTGATCCTGTGTGCAGGCGTAGCAGGCAGAGCGAGCGGTCGATCAACTCAATCGTGGCCCCGGCGTGGAGCGTGCATCCGCTCTCCGCAAAACCGGTTTCCATCTCGGTGTCCAAGATCAACTCCCAATGCACGTCCTCGCGTCCCGGCAGGGTGAAGTTGACCGGCTCGAAATGGGCGTTGAGCAGGAGGAGGAAGGTTTCGTCGCGGATCGCCTCTCCGTGTGCGTCGCGCACGTCCATGGTGTCGCCGCCCAAGAGCATCCCGAGGCAGCGCACATAATCAAAGCGCCATTCCTCATCGGTCATTTCGCGGCCCTGCGGGCTGAACCACATGATGTCTTTAATCTCCGAGCCGCGAATTTTGCGGCCCTGGAAAAATTTGGGGCGACGAAAGATCGGATGGTTGCGCCGCAGGTGGATGAGGCGGGTGGTGAATTCGAGGAGACGCTGGGAGGCCGGATCGCGTTTCCACGTAAGCCAGCTCAACTCGTTGTCCTGGCAATAGGCGTTATTGTTGCCGTGCTGCGTGCGCCCAAATTCATCCCCGGCGGTGAGCATCGGAACGCCCTGGCTCAGGAAAAGGGTGGTAAGGAAATTGCGGCGCTGGCGGGCGCGCAGGGCATTGATGGCCGGGTCATCAGTGGGCCCTTCGGCCCCGCAGTTCCACGAATTATTGTGGCTGTCGCCGTCTCGGTTTTCTTCGCCGTTGGCGAGGTTGTGTTTCTCGTTGTAGCTGACGAGGTCGGCGAGGGGAAAGCCGTCATGCGAGGTGACAAAGTTGATGCTGGCGTAAGGCCGTTTCCCGGTGGATTGATACAGGTCGGGGCTGCCGGCGAGCCGATAGGCGATCTCCCGGGCGTGCCCTTCATCGCCTTTCCAGTAGCGGCGCACGGAGTCGCGGTATTTGCCGTTCCACTCGGCCCAGAGCACCGGGAAGTTGCCCACTTGGTAGCCGCCTTCCCCGACGTCCCAAGGCTCGGCGATCAGCTTCACTTGGGAAAGGATCGGGTCCTGGTGGATGATGTCGAAAAAGCCGGAAAGCTTGCTCACGGCATGCGCTTCGCGGGCGAGCGTGGAGGCGAGATCGAATCGGAAACCGTCCACGTGCATCTCCGTGACCCAATAGCGCAGCGAGTCCATGATCAACTGCAACACGCGCGGGTGCATCACATTGAGCGTATTGCCGCACCCGGTGTAATCCATGTAGTAGCGCGGGTTGTCGGGCACAAGCCGGTAATAGGCGAGGTTGTCGATCCCCCGGAAACAGAGCGTCGGCCCCATTTGATTGCCTTCCGCCGTGTGATTGTAAACGACATCCAGGATCACCTCGATCCCCGCGGCATGCAGGGCTTTGACCATCGCCTTGAATTCGGTGACCTGTTGGCCGTTGGCGCCGCTGGAGGAATATTTCACCTCCGGCGCGAAATAGCCGATGGTGTTGTAGCCCCAATAATTGTCCAAACCCCGGTCGCACAGCATCCGGTCGTCGATGTGCTGGTGGACGGGGAGCAACTCCACTGCGGTGATGCCAAGCTTTTTAAAATAATCGATGGCAACCGGGCTCGCCATTCCCGCGTAGGTGCCCCGGATCTTCTCCGGCAACGTTTCGCACAATTTGGTGAACCCTTTGACGTGCACCTCGTAGATCATCGACTCGTGCAACGGCGTGCGCGGCGGCTGGTCGCCTTCCCAATCAAAGGCCGTGTCCACAACCACCGATTTCGGCATCCCCCAGGCATCGTCCCGGTAGTCGCGGGAAAGATCGCGTTCGGGCGCATGCGCGTCGTAGCCCATCATTTCGTCCCCCCAGATCACCTGCCCGGCGATGGCTTTGGCGTACGGGTCAATGAGCAGCTTGGAGGAATTAAAGCGCGCCCCCTTGGCTGGTTCATAAGGGCCGTAAACGCGGTAGCCATAGAGCTGGCCGGGCCGGACTTCGGGCAAAAAGACGTGCCAGACCTGGTCGGTCTGTTCGGTCATGCGGATGCGGATCTGCTCGTGCGGGGCGTCGGCACTGTCAAAAAGACAGAGATCGACCCCGGTGGCATTTTCGGAATAAAGCGCAAAATTTACGCCGTTGCCGCGCCATGTGGCACCCAACGGGTAAGGTTCGCCGAGCCAGACTTTGAGTGGAGTCATGCGCGGATTACGTCGCCGAAGCTGTGGTTGCCGTCAACACCTGGAGCGCTTTTTTGCTGTTGCTCACGCGCAGAATAAGCAGCCCTTTTTTGGAACTCGGGCTGGTGGCCAGGTAGGCATATTCGATGTTGATCTTCACTTCGGCCAGCTTCGCCGCAACCCGGGAAAGGCTGCCCGGTTTGTTGCTGTTGTCGATCATGATCACGTCGTTCTCCACCACCAATGCGCCGCGCTGCTCGAAAATGTGGAGCGCCTTGCGGGTGTCGCTCACGACCATGCGGATGACGGCGTGGTCGACGCTGTCCGAGGTCGTCAGCGCGTAGATATTGATGTTGGCATGGGCCAGCGCATCGCAAACCTCTGCGAGAGTTCCGGGGGTGTTGGCGACGAAAACGGCAAGTTGGGTGACGATGTCCATAAGAGTTGGGGATCGGGCGGCATTGTGTGCCCGGTTGCGCCCGTGCTCAATCCGGAAGTTTGCCGGATTTGCAAAGCCGCCGGGAGCGTGGCGGCCATTGACAAAGAATCCTAAACTCTTTATCCCACAGGGAGCGTTTACGCAAAAATCAGTATGTCGTCCCCCGTCCAGCATCGTTTGCCGCTGCCGCCAACTCTGCGGTCCCGCTTGCTTGATCTTGCGGCGCTGCTGCTCCTCCTGGTCCCCGGGTGTTGGTTCTGGCTCTATTTTTTCGGCTACGGCCACCTCCGCTTGAGCTTTGAAGATTGGCCGGTGCATGCGTATTACTTCGATATCACCCGCCTCAGCCTGACCGAAGGGACGATCCCCTGGATCAGCAACTGGTCTGCGCATGTCACCGATAAATTCCTGGCCATACCGGAGACTTTGCTGGCTCCGCAGATTCTCCTGATGCCCTGGTTTACCAACGGAGGATTTGTCGCTTTCCATGTCTGCCTCCTCTTCTGCGCAGGCGTTTGGGGCTGGTGGAAAATAAAAAAACGGCTGTGCTGGTCGCGCGAAGCGTTTTTGCTCGCGGCGGTTGCCGTCTCGTTCAATGGCTTTGTGGTGGCCCACCTCGCGGCGGGGCATTTAATGTGGGCCGGCTGTTTTTTAACCCCGTGGCTTCTGCTGGGACTCCTCAACATTTTGGAACCCAAGGCCCCCCCTTTTTCCTGGCTGCCGCTGGCGTTTTCCCTTTTTGCCTTGTTTCTATTGGGGGCGTTTCACCTCGCCATTTGGTGGATTTTTTTCATCGGGCTGGCCTGCCTGGGGCAACCGAAAGCGTTCGCTTCCGCTTTTTTTGCGATTCTCGGAGCCTGCGGGATGGCGTTTTTCCGGCTTTTGCCTGCCAAGCTTTTCGTTCCCGGGAGGGGCGATTTTCTGACCGGCTACCCTAGCCTGCGCACTTTGTTGGACGCGTTCACGGTGATCAAAGGGTATACTCCCGGCGTGCCCTCAGACATCCCGCTTACCGCAAGCCAGTTGGGGTGGTGGGAATTTGATCATTACACCGGGTGGGCGCTCTTGTTGCTTGCGGTTTTTGGGGCGCTTGCAACGGTGATTTTCAGGCGCAAACAGACCCCCTTTGCCCTGCCGCTCGTGGTGGGGAGCCTGGGAATGGCGATCCTCTCCTACGGAACGCTTTTTGCCTGGCTCTACCCGATCCCCTTGTTTCACACGGAGCGGGTGGTCACCCGTCTGATTTCCCTGAGTTTTACCGGACTCTTGTTTGTGGCCATCGCGGGGCTGGAGGGCCGGGAGAGCAAGCAAGGGCGCTTGCTCGCGCGGCTGCTTTGCGGGGCGGCATTGGGTTTTGCGATCCACGATTGCTGGGCCGGAGCCCAGCCTTGGCTGCTCTTCAAGCTGGAAGCGGCAACCCCCTTTTCTTATTATTTCCCTGGGCTGGAGACGTTAAAACCGACCCTTTTCCTCAAGGCGCATCAATTCTGGTACCACACGACAGTCATCGCCTCGACCGCTTTTTCTTTCGTTGCGTTCACCCTTTTGACAGCGCTTTGCTTCCCGAACCGCCGTCGAAGGATGGAGGGTTGGTTTGCGGATCGGCGCAATGCTCTTGCGAGCATTCCGGTTTTCAAGTTGATCCCGAGCCGGAAACAGCATACGAAAGAATGAACATGCAAAACACGACAGAAACATCCGGATTTGCCGGACGCTGGGTCTCCTACCGCGAAGAAATCAAGGTCCTGGACGCCACCATTCGCGATGGCGGCCTCATGAACGACAGCAAATTCGACGACCGCACCGTCAAGGCGGTCTATGATGCGTGTGTCGAAGCGGGCATCGATTACATGGAGATCGGCTACAAAGCCTCGAAGAAAGTTTTTGCCCGCGACCGGTTTGGCGCCTGGCGGTTTTGTGACGAGGCGGATATCCGGCGGATTGTCGGGGATAACCCGAGCGCGCTGAAAATTTCCGTGATGGCCGATGCGGAGAAGACCGATTACCACAACGATATCCTGCCCAAGGAGCAGAGCGTCATCGACATGGTGCGCGTGGCCACCTACATCCATCAAATCCCGACGGCGCTCGATATGATCAAGGATGCCAACGACAAGGGGTACGAAACCTGCGTCAACCTGATGTCCGTTTCCAACGTGCTCGAGCGTGAACTTGATATGGCGCTGGAGATGATCTCCACCTGCGAAGCGAAGGCGATCTGCCTTGTGGACAGCTTCGGCGCGCTTTACAGCGAACAGATCGATTACCTGATGGATAAATACCTGCGCTACGCCAAGGCCTCAGGCAAGGAGGTCGGCGTGCACATGCACAACAATTTGCAGCTCGGCTTCTCAAACACGATTCAGGGAATCGTCAAGGGCGCCAACTTCCTGGACGCCACCATTGGAGGTTTGGGGCGCGGCGCGGGCAACTGCCCGATGGAGCTGCTCCTGCGCTTTCTGCACAACCCCAAATACAATGTCCGGCCCGTGCTCAAATGCCTACAGGAAGCCATTGAACCGATGCGGGAAGAGCTTGGCTGGGGTTTCAGCGTGCCCTACATGCTCACCGGGTTCATGAACCGGCACCCGCGCTCTGCCATTGCGTGGAATGATTCCCCGGAAAAGGACGATCTGGTGGCCTTCTACGACAAGATTATTGTCGACGAGGAAGCGTAGGCGGAGGAAAAATCAGGAAGCCAGGAAACCAGGAAAAAGCGATGGGGGTTTCTTGAAGGTCTTGTTTTTTTCTGCACACATGGGGAATAGTGAAACCCTACGAAGCATTACTTCTCTCTCCTCTTCCTAGCTTCTTGGTTTCCTGATTCCTCTCTCTAAATATGTCAGCCCACGCAACCGGCCAACGCTTTGCTTTGCAGGGGATGTTCGTCAATCTCGCGCTCGCTTTCATCAAAATCAGCGCCGGGCTGCTTGGCCATGCCTATGCGTTGATTGCTGACGGTGTGGAGTCGCTGCTCGACATCGGCAGTTCGCTGGTGATTTGGAGCGGGCTCAAATTCGCCGCCAAACCGCCGGACGAGGAGCACCCGTATGGCCATGGCAAAGCGGAGCCGATTGCCGCGCTTGTAGTGGCGCTAGTGGTGCTTTCGACCGCCACGGGTCTGGCGATCCAGAGTGTGCGAGAGATTCAAGCCCCACTGCAAGCCGCCCCAAAACCGTTCACGCTGGTGGTGTTGGTGGGGGTCGTCCTAGTGAAAGAATTTTTGTTCCGGCGCGTGGTGCAACTCGGGGATGAGGTGGGAAGCACCGCGCTCAAAACCGAGGCATGGCATCATCGCAGTGACGCGATCACTTCGGTGGCGGCGTTTATTGGCATTTCCATCGCGCTTGTCGGAGGCAAGGGGTATGAGGTCGCTGATAAAATCGCCGCGTTGATTGCGTGCGCGGTGATCGCCACCAATGGCGTCCTGCTCTTAATTCCCGCTTTTCTCGAAATCATGGACACCGCGCCCGCCAAGAACGTCAGCCGGGCGATCCGGGAGACGGCGCGGACGGTTCATGGTGTGCGGGAGATTGATAAATGCCATGTCCGCAAAATGGGCCTGGAGTATTACGTCGATATCCACGTGCTCGTGGACGGAAATTTGAGCGTGCGCGAAGGCCACGAGATCGCCCACGACGTCAAAGACCGCCTGCGGGCGGAGCACCCGGCGGTGCGCGACGTGCTCGTGCATATCGAACCGGCGTGAGGACGGTCCATGAATGGCGAATCGATTCCTCCGTGCGCACGGCAACTACGCCGAAACGGGAAGGCCTCAGAAAGGGCTTGCCGCACGTTCGCGGCCCGATAGACTCCACAAACGTCTCGAAGGCCCGGCGTGTGCTGTCTTTCGGGGCGTTTTTCCGTGAACTGATTCTTTTTTTCAATATGGCAAATACCGTTCTTGTCGGAGCCCAATGGGGTGACGAAGGCAAAGGCAAAATCATCGATTTTCTTACCGAAACAGCGGACATCGTGGTCCGCAGCCAGGGGGGCAATAACGCGGGGCATACCGTGATCACGGGCGGCAAGAAATATGTCCTCCATCTCATCCCTTCGGGCATTTTGCGCCCCGGCAAGCAATGCGTGATCGGCAACGGCGTGGTGCTTGACCCGGTGGCGCTCGTCGGCGAAATCGAGGGATTGCGCGCCGAGGGGATTGCCGTCGGCGACAACTTGTTGATCAGCGACTGCGCCCATCTGGTCATGCCCTACCACCGCGCGCTCGACGCCGCAAAAGAACTGGCCAAAGGGAAACTCAAAATCGGCACCACCGGACGCGGCATCGGCCCGACTTATGGCGATAAAGTGGCCCGCACGGGACTGCGTTTGGCCGATTTGATGCAGCCTGCGATCTTCTCCGAAAAACTGGCCGTCCGCGTCGAGGAGGCCAATGCGCAACTCCAGGCGATGGGAGCCGCACCGGTTTGCTTTCAGGAAATCAACGATGCCAGCCTTGCTGCCGCCGAGAAGCTCCGGCCTCATGTCATCAACACCGTCCTCTACCTCCACAAAGCGCTCCAGGCCAAGAAAGAGATGCTCTTTGAGGGGGCACAGGGAACGTTCCTTGACATCGACCACGGCACCTATCCGTATGTCACCTCCTCCAATACCACGGCAGGCGGTGCATCCACCGGTTCGGGCGTTCCGCCGCACCGGGTGGACTGCGTGCTCGGGGTGATGAAAGCTTACACGACGCGCGTGGGGGAGGGGCCGTTCCCGACCGAGAACGCGCAGATCAGCGACCTGCTGCACGGGATGGGGCGCGAATACGGCGCCACCACCGGACGCGAGCGCCGCTGCGGCTGGTTTGACGCGGTTTCGACTCGCTTCGCCTCGATGGTCAACGGGATTGATGAAATCGCGATCACCAACCTCGACGGACTGGACACGGTCGAGACGATCAAAGTGTGCGTCGGCTACAAACTCGACGGGCAGGAGGTGGAAGTGCCGCCCTCGGATTACCAGCGGCTCTCGGCCTGCGAGCCTGTGTACATCGAGCTTCCCGGCTGGAACACTCCTACCGATCATTGCAAGAATTTCGCGGAGCTTCCGCAGAATGCCCAGAGTTACGTGCTCAAGCTCGCCGAGTTGACCGGCGGCAAGCTCATCATTGTCAGCGTGGGCGCTCACCGCGACCAGACGATCCTGCTGTGACAACGCCTTCCTCCAATCCGCCCGGCTCGGTGCCCCGGCACATTGCCATCATCATGGATGGCAATGGACGCTGGGCGCGCAGCAAGGGGCTGGAACGCCTCAGTGGCCACGAACGGGGGGCGGAGGCGGTGCGCGATTGTGTCAAAGGGTGCCGTGAACTCGGCGTGGAATATCTTACTTTGTATGCATTCTCCACGGAAAATTGGCAGCGCCCGAAATCGGAGGTGATGGGGCTCATGGCCCTTTTGGAACGGTTTGTCACCAAGGAACTCGCGGAGCTTAACGCACAAGGCGTGCGGGTGGAGGCCATCGGACACATCACAGATCTGCCGGAGTCCACCCAAAAGGCGCTGCGCCATGCCATCGAAACCACCGCGCAGAATAACAAACTCACGCTCGTCCTTGCCCTCAGCTATTCCAGCCGGGTGGAAATCGTGGATGCCATCCAGGAAATCGCGCGCGAGGTCCAGGCCGGCAAGCTCGACCCTTCTGCCATTGATGCCGAGTTGTTGAGCCGACATCTCTACACGCGCGCCTACCCCGACCCGGATCTCTTGATCCGCACCTCGGGCGAGATGCGTCTTTCCAATTTTCTGCTCTGGCAACTCAGCTACACCGAGTTTTATATTACGCCCACCCTCTGGCCGGATTTCCGCAAGGAAGAACTGCTCCAAGCCGTTCGCGATTTTGGCAAACGCCAGCGCCGTTTCGGAGGTATTTAAGCTCATGAGCGACAAGGCACAAACCATTCTTGTGGTGGATCCGGATCCGGATTTTCTCGACTGGGTTCAGAAACAGCTCGAGACCCCCACGATCCGCGTGCTTGCCGCCACCGCCTCCGACGAAGCCTACCGGATCTTTTGCCAGGATGCGCCCGACCTGTTAATCACGGAAACGCATTTGCAGCCTTACAGCGGGCTGGAACTGCTCGCCAAAGCCCGGCAGCGCGATCCCAACGCGATGGTCATCCTCACCAGCGCGTTTGGCACGACCCAGACCGTCATCGAATCAATGAAGCTCGGCGCATTCGATTTCCTGCGCAAAGAGGGGCTGCCTTTCAATTTGAAGCACGTGGTGGATGCCGCGCTCACTGAGCAGGAGCAGATGCGCTCGGCGGTCACTTTCAAGCCGCAACTCACCGTTGAGCAGCATCAGGACAGTATCGTCGGCCAATCCCAGGCGATGCAGCAGGTATTCAAAATGGTGGGCCGCGTGGCCCACTCCGATGCGCCCGTGATGATCACCGGCGAGAGCGGCAGCGGCAAGGAACTCGTTGCGCGCGCCATCCATCATTACAGCCAGCGCGCCGCCAAGGATTTCATCGCCATCAACTGCGCCGCCATTCCGGAGCAACTGCTGGAAAGCGAACTGTTCGGCCACGAAAAAGGAGCGTTCACCGGCGCGGTCGTCCAGCGGGCAGGCCGGTTTGAGCAATGCAACGGCGGGACGCTCTTTTTGGATGAGATCGGCGACATGCCTATTGCCATCCAGAGCAAAATCCTGCGGGTTTTGCAGGAAGGGGAATTCTCGCGGGTGGGAGGCAATCAAACGCTCCGCACCGATGTCCGCATCGTCGCCGCGACCAACAAGAATCTTGAACAGGAAGTGAGCCGAAAAAATTTCCGCGAGGATTTGTTTTACCGGCTCAACGTCGTCCGTATTCAACTCCCGCCGCTGCGGGCGCGCGTGGAGGACATCCGGCTGCTCGCCGAATATTTCCTGCAAAAAGTCGCCGCCACCAAGCACCTCCCGCGCATGCGTTTGAGCGAGGAAGCCTTGCGTGTGATGGAGGGTTACCCATGGCCCGGCAACGTCCGGGAACTGGAAAACACCATCCAGCGCGCCACGGTCCTGGCGACCTCCGACGTCATCCTGCCCAAGGACCTTCCGCTGGGCAACGAAAGCATCCCGCTCGAAGACGATCTTACCTCCGTTGCGAACGCGCTGGAGTTGACCAAGGAAAGCGCGATTGAATACCTACTCCAGACGGCCCAAGCCGATCCCAACGTGCAGTTGCTGCCTTGGTTGGAGAGGGAATTCACCTTGCACGCGATGAAAGTCACGCGCGGCAACCAGGTGCGCGCCGCGAAATTGCTCGGGATCACACGCGCCACCCTGCGCAAGCGGATCGAGATTTTCGGAATCACCAAAGAGTCGAGCGGGGTGTAGGAGGGAAGCGCGGAAAGATCTCGCGCAAAGCCGCAAAGGACGCAAAAAGGGAATTAATCAGGAAACCAGGAATTCAAAGATTCTTTAACCGAGACGATGACTGCTCCTCAATTTTGGCTTTGGAACGGCTCGAAATTTGCCCCGGATAACCGCATCCCGGTTTCGGATCGCGGGTTCCGCTATGGGATGGCGCTGTTTGAGAGCCTGGCGCTTCGCGACGGAGGCGTGGAGTTTCTCGATGCCCACTTGGCTAGGCTCGAATCCGCTTGCAGCCAGTGCGGTTGGCCGCTCAATCCCACTGTGCTGAAATGTGCCGGGGAGCGTCTCAATCAGATGGCTGGTCCCGCATTCGCCCGCATTTATGTGACCGCTGGAGAAGGCGGGCCTTGCGATCCCGTGACGGCACCGCAGGTGGTTTTATTTGTGGAGCCGAGAAGCGCCCCTTCGCCGGAGCCTTCTCGGGTGGGGGTGCACCGCGAACCGTTTCTTCCACTGCTGGGCGGACTCAAAACGGCCAATTACTGGGCCAACCTCGCGGCGTTGCAGGCGGCGCGCGCCACCGGATGCGACGAAGCGCTCGTGTTCAACCCGCGCGGCGAACTGATCTCCGCTTGCATGGCCAATGTATTTGTCGTGCTGGAAGGGCGGCTTGTGACGCCCCCGATTTCAAGTGGGGCGCGGGCCGGGGTGGTGCGCGAATGGGTGATGGCGCGGCGCGCGGTCATTGAGCGTCCTATTTCTCGCGAGGAACTCAGCCGTGTGAGCGGGTGTTTTCTGACGAGCAGTTGGACCGGGGTGAAACCCGTGGCCATGCTGGATGGCAGGCTGCTGCAAACCGCACTGGCCGAGGAATTATGCGCGGAATTTTTTAGCAAGAGGTGAGGGGATGGCGGAGTTCCTCGATATTCCCGAAATGCGTCTCACCCCTGCAGAGGTCGCCGCGCGCTGCTGCCACTTGCCCGGGATGGTGTTCTTTGATACGGCGCGTGATTGCGTCAATAGCGACGCCGTTTCGATTGTGGCCGCCTCACCTGCGTTCGTTACGATCGGACGCACCGATGCGGACTGGACGGCATTGCGCGATGCGGTTGGCGCGCGGCAGGGGGCGGCTGATCCGCAGGGCAATGTGCCGCGCGGGTTTGCGGCGGGCTGGGTGGAATACGATGGCGCGTTTTGCTTCGGGTTTTATGACCGGTTGCTCGCATACCGGCACGCCGAGGGGAGGTGGGTTTCGGTGGGTGGCGCGTATGCGGAATGGGCGGATATGCTCGCGGCGGGGGACGAGGCTGGAGCCTCGCAGACATTTGCAGTCCCAAGCTGGAGCTTGGGAACGAGGGGTTTTGTGCCCACTATGCAGCGCGGGGATTTCTTGCGCAGCGTGGAGCGCGCGCAGGAATACATCGCGGCTGGGGATATTTACCAGGTGAACCTCTCGCATCGCTTCACTGCCCCGTGGAGCAGCGGCGAGCCGTTCGCTTTTTATGAGGCGTTGCGCCGCGCTTCGCCCGCGCCGCATGCCGCGTTCCTTGCCCTCCACGGGCGCTCCGTTCTCTCCTCTTCCCCGGAGCTGTTTTTGCGCATCAGCGGCCGCCACATATTGACCCGTCCGATCAAGGGAACGCGCCCCCGCCGCCCAGACCCAGCGGCGGATGCGGCCAGCGCCGAGGAACTTGTCGCTTCGCCCAAAGAGATCGCAGAGTTGATCATGATCACCGATTTGGAGCGCAACGATTTGGGCCAGGTCTGCGAGTTCGGTTCCGTCACCGCGACCGAGTTGCTCAAGCTGGAGCGCTTCGAACAGGTGTTCCATTTGGTCTCAAGCGTCGAAGGGCGCTTGCGCCCGGAAATTGATCCTGTAACGGCGTTGCGCGCCTGCTTTCCCGGCGGTTCCATCACCGGCGCGCCCAAAAAACGGGCCATGGAAATCATCGCGGAACTTGAGCCGGAACCGCGCGGGCTTTATACGGGAGCCATCGGCTATTTCGGGTTCAACGGCACGAGCCAGTTCAACATCGCCATCCGCACGGTGGTGATTGAGGACGGCACGGCGCATTTCCATGTGGGGGCCGGAATTGTCGCGGACTCCCAGCCGGAATGCGAATGGCAGGAGACGCTGGATAAAGCGGCGGGCATTCTGCTTGCGGCGCAAGGGTAAGCCCGGGACAACCTCCCTGTCGCCGCGCAGCGAATCCGTTGTTGCGATGCAATGCAACATCACACGGGCGACGGGGTTCCTCTTGCTTGCGGCGATGCTGACGGCGTGCCGTTCCCCCGATCGCGTCTGCGTTTCCGGGCAGATGCGACCCCATCCGATTTACGTCGCGCCGGAAGCCTTTTGCGCCTTGGGTGAGGAGATCGCCTGTCTCAACCACCGGTTCGCACCGTATGAGGTCGCGATGGATCGGTGCGTTTTGCCCAAGAAGATTTGCAATCGGCTCATCGCGATCGACAACGACCTGCAAAATCTCAACGCCGCGATGATCAGCCGGGAGATCGCGCCGGAAAAAATGGCCCGCCAGCTTGAGCGACTCGAAGCGGATTTGAGTAAAGTCGAAGCGCAACTCTGCGTGGTGATGCCTCCGGATGCCTGTTGCAAAAGCCCTCGGACGATGGCGGCTTCGCTCAACACCCAACTTGCCGCCGTGCGCAGGCAACATCGAATGAAACTACCCCTGGCCAAAACTCCGAATGCCGTCGGCAACAAATTGGACGCCAATGCAAACGAGCATTAGCCCCATGAAACGGGTCAAGGCGTCGAGCCCATGCGGATTCAGCCGCCGGGCAACCCGCATTGAGGCCCGCAGGATCAGGAGCGAAAGCCACGCCACCGAGAGGATCGCCAGGGCCACCACCGCATAGCCGGTCGCTTTTTCGCTCCAGTTGGGAAGGGTGGCAATTTTGGTGGAAAATCCCATGA
Organism: Verrucomicrobiota bacterium; assembly: GCA_026398235.1. GTDB lineage: Bacteria > Verrucomicrobiota > Verrucomicrobiia > Chthoniobacterales > Chthoniobacteraceae > UBA695. Next base: position 25,838 of record JAPLTE010000099.1, on the reverse strand, counting down.
TCACCGCTATCGAGCCGGCACCCGTCAGGCTCGGGAACGCCAGGGGAATCAGCGTATAATCCGCTTTCCCGGTGGCGTGGGGGCTCCGCACTGCTGCGCTGGCCTGACCAGGAAAAAGCATGTGAAATCCAAGGTAGGCGACGATCAAGCCGCCCGCGATGCGCAAGGCCGAAATCGAAATGCCGAAGAACTCCAGCAACACGCCGCCCAACAAGAGCGAGACCAGCATGATAATGATTGCGTTGCGAACGACCAGCCCAGCCTGCCGCCGCCGTTCGGCCGCATCAAGTCCCGTCGTGAGGCTCAGAAAAAGGGGCACCGCCCCAAAAGGATTCACGATCGGAAACAGACCCGCGAAGGCCGCGAGGAACGACCCGATCACGAGGCTCAAAGAAGAAGAAACGGTCATTTTGCGCGCCAATGTAACGCACGTCTCGCAACTCGCAACCCGACCAGTAGAAGAAGAGCCGCAAAAAGGCGCAAGAGGCGCAAAACGGAAAGAAGGATGGCCTGCGCTGCCCCAATCGCGCCTGGAGGTCGCGATCCACCGGGGAGCGATTTACTGTGATGCACCGGTGGATCGGCCGCTCCGCGGACGATCTGGAACGGGGCGACGAAAACAGCTTTTCACTTTTTGCGCCTCAATCTTCTGAATCCTCGCGCCAGATCAGAAAGGCGAGCGCCGCCAGAATGCCCAGATCGCGGGCCAGTGTGAGGGCATAGTGCGGCTTGCCATCTCCTTCCCCAAAGCAGCCGCAGTCGATGTTCAGACCGCGCAACCACGCGGCGAGGAGCGCCGCAATGAAAACGCACATGAGCCCGCCCAAGATCGCCAAAGCGCCCGATTGCAGACGTTTGAAACCCAGCGCCGTTCCGCAAAAAATCTCCAGATACGGCAGGAAAAAGGCAGAGCTGACCGCTGCTGCGTGCGGCAGAATCTGGTAGTTCTCGATGGATTGCAAAAACGCCCCAGGGTCAAGCGCCTTGCGCATGCCTGCATACACAAACAGAGCGCCGAGTGCGATGCGCAGCGCGGCTTTGCCCCAGCGCATCATTTTTGTTTCCATGCGTTCCAGCCTCCATGCAGCACGAACACCGGGCCGAGTTGAAAGTCGCGCAGCCGCGCGGCCACTTCGCGGCTGGCTTGGGCACCCGGCGCGTTGCAATACACAACGGCAATCCGGTCGGGCTCCCAGGCATCGAGCGCTTTGGGCACGAGTGCGTCCCAGCCTTCGGGGTTCAGCAAAAGCGCGCCGGGCAGGTGCTCCTTGCGGTATTCCGCTTCGGAGCGGGCATCAATCCAGAGCGGCGGCGGTTGGCGCATGATCGCATCTGCCAGCCTGATTTCCCCTTCCCGTAGCGCATCGGGGCGTTCCAGTGAAATCGACAACGCTGCAACCGAACCCGCAATTCCCGCTGACAGCAAAAGAATCGCCATCTGCCTCAACACCTTTCGCAATGGGGAAAACTGTGCCATCTGAGGGCCTCACTGGCCTTTGACTTGGGCATACGCCTGGAACGTGCGTGGTTCGTTGGAGCGGGTCAGCCCCTGGATATTCAGCACTGCTGTTGCCTTCTGGGCTGTTCCCCCGGGCGTGATGGTGATCCGGTAATTTTCTCCCACCGGTTCGAGCTTCGTCGCGAAATTTGAGTCGCTCGATACAACCCGCGTCAGGCGGATTCCCGACGGGAGCTTCACACTGATGGTCTTTGCGTGCGGCGCTTCCCCTGAACGCCAGAATACCAGCGACGGCTCCAGTTTGATCGGCTCGCCAAGATGCGTGACCAGCGTCAAAAGGGTTGCAGGGTTTTCCCCCCGGACATTCACGCTGATGGATTTCGCCTGAGTCCCTTTGCGCGATCCGATGGTGAAAACCGCAGTGATATGTCCCTTTTCTCCCGGCTGATACGTTTTTTTGTCGAGGGAAGCCGTCGTGCAGCCGCAACTGGACCTGACCCGGTCAATCGTGACCGGTTGTTGGCCAGCATTGGTGAAATTGAAGTCGGCTCTGGCCGTTTTTTCCGTCGGCCCGGGTTGCAGCTCAATGATTTTGTTGTCCCAGCGCAAAGCCGACTGAGCCTGGGCGCAAACGACCATCCCGAGCAGAGCCCAAAAAGGGAAAAGGATTCGATTCATCCCAAACGAATCGAGGCACAGCAGCTAATTCGACGGAAAAAATGCGCCTACTCCCAAAATCGGAGCGGCCCTGCTCTTTTCACCCAGCTTCCAAACCCGCGGCTCCGCTTTGCAGAAGTGGCGAGAGACTTTGCCGTTTGCTTTGCGTTAAACTTTCCGGGATTTGCTTGCCGTCCCGGTTTTATCGAGCATAGTAACGGCCTCGAACGGGCAAAACCGTTCATCCCGGGGTGTAGCTTAGCTTGGTAGAGCGCCTGGTTTGGGACCAGGAGGTCGGAGGTTCAAATCCTCTCGCCCCGATTTTTTTCGCTAGAATTTGCGCAGCAGCGCAAGCATTTCCCTCAGCCGCTCGACAGGAGCCGAGGCGGTCAGGCGCGGAAATTTCCCATTGAGCAGGATGTAGTCGCCGCCGCGCGTGAGCATCAGTTTGCGGTCGCGCACTTCCACGCGCGTGATCTTGCGCGCGGTTGCCACGAGCCGCACCGCCGTGAACAGGAACAGGTTTTCTGCGGCCTCGGGGAGCCGCCCAAACCGGTCGCGCCAGACGCCGCGCAGCCGGTCGAGCTGTTCCTGTGTGACGACTTCCGCCAGCGCCCGATAGGCTTGGATGCGGGTTTGCGCCTCGGAGATGTAGCTTGCGGGGAGGAAGGCCGGGGCCGCTGATTCCGGCGCTTTGAACCATTCGGCTTCGTTGGTTACAACAAAGTCGAGGCTGACGGGGAGCTCCACGCGCGGCTGGACCTTTTCGCCTTTGAGCTTGGCAACGGCTTGCTTGAGCAACTGGCAGTAGAGGTCAAAACCGATGGCGATGATGTGTCCACTTTGCCGGGTGCCGAGGATGTTGCCCGCGCCGCGGATCTCCAGGTCGCGCATGGCGATTTTGAACCCGGCCCCGAGCGAGGAATACTGTTTGATGGCGTTGATCCGCTTGCGCGCCTCGCCTTGCATGAGGTCGCGCGGGATCATCAAATAGGCATACGCCTTGTGCTGCGCGCGGCCCACGCGGCCCCGGAGTTGGTAGAGATCGGCGAGCCCGAAGCGGTCGGCGCGGTCGATAATGATCGTGTTTGCGTTGGGGATATCGAGGCCGCTCTCGATGATCGTGGTGGAAAGCAGCACGTCGGCTTCTCCTTCCACAAATTGCCGCATCACCTCTTCCAGTTCGTGTTCATCCATGCGACCGTGGCCGACGAGGATGCGCGCTTTCGGGATCAGCTTTTTGAGCTTGGTCGCCATAAGTTCGATCGTGCCGATCCGGTTGTGCAGAAAATAGACCTGCCCCTGGCGGGCCATCTCGCGCACGATGGCGTCGCGAATGATCCGCTCGTCGTAGCCGCAGATGATCGTCTCGGTGGGGATGCGGTTCTGCGGCGGCGTCTCCAAAATGGACATGTCGCGCGCCCCCATAAGCGAGAGATACAGTGTGCGCGGAATGGGCGTCGCGGAAAGCGTGAGCACATCCACGAGTTTAAACAGCTCTTTGAATTTCTCTTTGTGTAAAACACCGAACCGCTGTTCTTCGTCGATCACCACGAGCCCGAGGTTTTTGAATGCCACGTCGCGCGAGATGAGCCGGTGGGTGCCGATGACGATGTCCACCGAGCCGTCCTTTAACCCTTCCACCACCTTGCGCTGTTCGCCCGGAGTGCGGAACCGGCTCAGGCATTCGACGGTGATCGGGTAATCGCTCATCCGCTCGCGGAAATTTTGGTAATGCTGCTGCGCGAGCACCGTGGTCGGCACCAAAAGCGCAACCTGCCTGCCGCCCATCACGGCCTTGAACGCCGCGCGGATGGCCACCTCGGTTTTGCCAAACCCGACGTCGCCGCAGATGAGGCGGTCCATCGGCTGCTCGCCTTCCATGTCGGCCTTGGTCGTTGCGATCGCGGTGAGCTGGTCCGGCGTTTCCTTGTAAACAAAGGAGCGTTCAAACTCGTTCTGCCATTTGTTATCCGGTCCGAACGCGAATCCGACGGCGCTCTCGCGCTCGGCATGGACCGCGAGCAATTTTGCCGCATAATCAAACACGCTGCGTTGCGCCTGGCTCTTGGCCTTGGCCCATTTGGCATCGCCCAGTTCGCTCAACTGCGGGTTGCGTTTGCCCACGCCGACATAGCGCGAGACCAAGTAGGATTGTTCCAGCGGCGCGTAAAGTTTTGCCTCGTGGGCAAACTCCAGCACGAGCACCTCCTCTTCCGCGCCGTCGGCCTTGGCGAATTTTTCGAGCCCGAGAAACAGCGCGATGCCGTGTTCGAGATGCACGACGTAATCGCCTTCATTAAGCTCGGAAAAATCAATCTGCGCCCGGTGCGTCTGCTCCCGGGCGCGGCGCAAAGCAAGGCGGCGGGCGCGGGTGTTGCGGTAGCGGCCAAACAGCTCGGCGTCGGAAAGCACGGCGAGCTTCGCTGCGGGAAACGTGAACCCGTGGGCAATCGCGCCGATGGCCAACTCCATGCCGCGATGCGTCAACAACGGCTCCGGTAACAGATCGCGAAACCGTTCCACCTCCCCTTCGTTGTTGCAATAAATCGTGACCTGCCAACCTTGCTCCAGCCATTGCGTGAGTTGCCGCAAAAACCGCTCACGCTGCCCGGCTTCGATGACCAGATCCCCGGCCTCGAATTCGCCCAAACCATGCGGGAAAAAGGCCGCCGAAAAATCTTCCACCTCCGCGCCGGGAGCCGCATCCGAGGTGATGGAGACATTCGCCCAGTCGACGCCCGCCTGCACATCAATGACGAGGTCGGCCTCTTTGATGTAGTCGCGCACCGTGCATTGGCGGGCTTCCCCGGCTTCGCCGAGCATGACGGAAACCGTTTCGCTTGGAGCGACGGAAGTTTGCGCATCGAGATCGAAAAACCGGAGCGACTCGATCACGTCGCCGAAAAATTCCACGCGCACCGGGAGCGTATGCTGCCACGAGAAGAGATCGACAATCCCGCCGCGCAAGGCGTATTGCCCGCGCAACGCGACTTGCGGCACGCGCTCATATCCTGCCGCCGAGAGCTTGGAAATGAGCGCCTCAAGCGATACCGCATCGCCGCAAGCGAGTTCCAATGTAAGCCGCCGCATCCCTTCCGGCGTGGGGGCGGAATCGTTGAGCGAAGCGGCGGTCAAAAGAACGAGCGCGCTCTTGGATCCTGCCACCTGTTCGAGCGCCTGGAGGCGGTCGGCGGCGATTTCCGGGTCGGCAAAGGTGTTTTCGGCAAGGGCGATTTCCACCTCCGGCAGGAAAATCAGCTCGGGATGCCAGTTGAGAAGCTCATTGTGCAACTGCTCCTGGCTGCGCACCGTCGGCGCGACAATCCAGACGCGGCGCGCCTTTTTGCCCTGCTTCACCTTGTCCGCCACCAGCCCCGCCACGAACGGTTGAGCCGCCTCGTCCACGTGGTCAAAGATAAAACGCTCCCGCCCGAGCGCGCGCAGTTTGGCGGCGACCGGCTTGGTTTGGGCGACTAAATCAAAAAGGTTCTCAGCCACGAATGGAACAGAATAGAAAATTAGGAAGCCATGAAGCCATGAAATTCAGGTTGGGATCCTCCCTAAACTCTCTTCTTTTCCTGGATTCTTGGATTCCTAATTTATTTCGTCGGGAACCGTAGCATCGAAAGCAGCGCAGAGAAACTACTTCTCCGCGCGCGGGTCAAGCACATCGCGCAAAGCATCGCCGAGGAAATTGAGCGCGAGGAGGGTCAGGCTCATCGTGGCGGCGGGAAAGGCGAGCAGCCACCAATAGCTCTTCACCGGGTTAATCGCCTGCGCCCCATCCGCCAGCAGCGAGCCCCAGCTTGCCTGCGGTGCCTGGATTCCCAACCCGAGGAAACTCAAAAACGATTCGTCGAGGATCACCGCCGGAACCGTGAGGGTGAGATAGACGATTACCACGCCCACGAGATTCGGCAGCAAATGGCGGGTGAGGATTTTCCAATGAGTCTGGCCCAGGCTGCGCGCGGCGAGGACGAATTGCTGCGACTTGAGCGCGAGCACCTGCCCCCGGACGATGCGGGCCATCGTAAGCCATTCGATAAGGCCCAGCGAGAGGATCAAAATCACGATGCGCGAGTAGCTCACCAGACCCGGGATTCCCGCGAGCCACATTTTCATGCGCGAATCAAAGGCGTTGATGGCGATGAGCAGGATGATCAGGCGCGGCACGGCGTAGAGGATTTCCACAAACCGCATCATCGCCCCGTCGGTCTTGCCGCCTGCGTAGCCCGCCACCAGTCCGTAAGCCGTTCCGATGAAAAACGCGATGAGCGCCCCTGCGATGCCCACTGCCAGCGAAACGCGCGCACCGCTCAGCACCCGGAAAAGCATATCCTGCCCGTGGAGATCGGTGCCGAAAGGATGCGCCCACGACGGCGCGGCGAATTGGTCCGCGCTCACTTCGCCCGCCATGCCGGACATGAGCATCGGCCCAAAAACCGCGGCCAATACCACTAGCACGAGGAGCACGAGCGACCAGCGGGCCGCGCCGCCGCGCGCCAGGAGCCGTTGCCAGGCGGATGGGTTCGCGGCGTCACTCATACGATTTGATGCGGCGGTCCAGCCACGGGTAAGCAATATCCACGAGCAGGTTCAAGACGACGAGCAGCGCGCAATAGACAATCACCACGCCCTCCAGCAAAAAGCCGTCGCGGTTTTGGATCGAGTTGACAAAAAATCCGCCCGCGCCGGGAATATTAAAAATCGTTTCCACCACGATGGAGCCGGTCAGCAAATTGGCGGCGAGCGGGCCGAGAAACGAGATCACCGGAAGCAGCGCGACCTTCGCTGCGTGAAGCGACACCACCCGCCATTCCGCGAGCCCCTTGGCGCGTGCGGTGCGGATAAAATCCTGGCCGAGCACTTCCAGCATGCTGGTGCGCGTAAGCCGGGCGATGTAGGCCACATAAGGCCCCGCGAGCGTGAGTGCCGGGAGCAGCAAGCTCATTGGGCTGCCCAAACCGCCCACCGGAAGCCAGCCCAACTGGAGCGCGAAAATTAAAATCAAAAGCGGCCCGGTGACAAAGGTCGGGATGGAAATCGCCAGCAGCGAGAGGAACATCGCCCCGGTTTCGCCCGCCGTGCCTCGCCGAACCGCCGCCCAACCGCCCAGCAGCACGCCGCCGAGGGTCGCGATGCAAAACGCCGTCGCGCCCAAGGCCGCCGAGACCGGGAGCGTTTGCGCCAGCAGTTCGTTGACCGTCCGGTTGCGGTAGCGCGTGGAAGGGCCGAGGTCGCCGTGCATCAAACGGCTCAAGTAAGCGGTGTATTGCTGCCACGGCGTGCCGTCGTAATGGAACTTCACCTCCAGGGCGTGCTTGGCCTGGGGCAACAACTCGCGTTCCCGGTCGAACGGCCCGCCGGGAGCGGAGCGCATCAGGAAAAACGTGATCGACACGACGCAGAACAACACGAGCAGCATCGAGGCGAACCGGCGAAGGGCAAAAGCGACCATGGGTGAAGGCGCACTTTAGCGTAAACCAAAAAAAACTCACGCAAAGACACAAAGGCGCAAAGAAATCTCACACAGAGACACGGAGACACGGAGAAGAGATTTTCTCCAGCCGTGCCTTGGCTTCGGCGAGGTAGGCTGCGTCGATGTCAAACCCGATAAACCGTCCTGCACCGCATTCGGCGGCAGCCAGGGCGGCGTGGCCGATCCCGTTGAAGGGATCGAGCACGAGACTTTGCGCATCGACGCCGTGCAGGCGCAAACACATTGCCGCAAGCTCGACCGGGAAGGTGGCCGGATGAGGCCGCTCCTTGTCCCGGTTCACGATTGTTTCGTACGGCACAAACCAATTGTTGCCCCGGCAACGCAGGTCCCGGCCTTCGGTATGTCCCCAGCGGGCAATATTGCTCTTGTCCGAATACGGAACGCCGACGGCGAGGCGATTCACTGGCACCTTGCCGCTTTTGGTGAAATGGAACACGTATTCGTGGCAATCGGTCACATACCGCGGCGAGTTGATCGGCTTGAAATGGCCCGCCGAAATCTGCTCGCCCGCGCGGGTTTCCACAGTGATCGATTTGATCCAGTGCAGCGTATTTTGCAGCACAAAAAGCTCGCTGAAGCGCAGCGCGAGTTCGTGCGGCAGAAGCGGATTCGCAGGCGACGCCCCGACATTCAGGAAAAACGATCCTTCCGGTTTGAGCACCCGACGCACTTCGGACGCCCAATGCATGGACGATTCAATATAGTCGTCGCGGCTGGCCGTGTCATCGAACTGGGAATACCGGATGCCCAGGTTATAAGGCGGCGAGGTTACGACCACATCCACCGACTCCGGTTCCATCGCCTGCATACCTGCGATGCAGTCGCCGTGGCGCAATTCAAAACCGGGAGGGGTGGGTGGCATGGTGGGAGGAAATCAGGAAAGGATATATCAGGAACTCGGGAAATCAGGAGGGGAAAATATCTGGGAATTGGGACCACGCGGTCCCCCAGTGACCAGGTTGCGCATAACCTCCCTCCTGATCACCTCATTGGACTTTTGCCAAAGTTGAGCGATCTTCCTGTTGAGGTAACATTATGGCTGTTCAATTCGAGAATGAGGTCTTGATGCCGGTTGGGGAGGTGACACTGGACGGGGAGTTGCAAATCCCGCCGAACGCTTTGGGTATGGTTCTTTTTGCGCACGGCAGCGGCAGCAGCCGCTTTAGTCCGCGCAATCAATTTGTGGCACGGATGCTACGCGAGGCCGGGTTGGGGACGCTGCTTTTCGACCTCCTCACGCGGGAGGAAGAAATGATCGACTCCTTTACCCGCCATTTACGTTTCGATATCGCGCTTTTGTGCGAACGCCTGGTTGCCGCAACGCATTGGATGGAGACTGTGGAGGCGGCACGCGGATTGCGCGTGGGTTATTTTGGCTCCAGCACGGGCGGCGGCGCGGCGCTGATGGCAGCGGCAAAGCTGGGGGAAACGGTCGGTGCGGTGGTCTCGCGTGGAGGTCGACCCGATCTCGCTTCGGCTTGGCTGCCCAAGGTGCAAAGCCCCACGCTTTTGATCGTGGGCGAGTTGGACAACATGGTGATCAGCCTCAACCGTCAGGCAATGAGCCGGATGACCTGCCCCACGGAATTGCGCCTCATTCCCGACGCCACCCATCTGTTCGAGGAACCGGGGGCGCTTGAGGCCGTGGCCCGCGAAGCGGCGAGTTGGTTCCATGCGCATTTAAGCGCGAAAACCAGGGCGTGATCCAGAACGGGAAAAGTTATTCAAACTCCCGCTGCAATTGGTCGATGTAAGTGGTGATCGCGTCGTTGCGCTTGGGCGGAGTCCCTTTCTCCAGCGTTTTGGCTCCTTGCATGAAATCCTCGAAAGCGCCGCTTTGCTCGGGCATTTGCGTGGCTTCGTACCAGTTAAGGTAATCGTCAATCTGATCCATGCGCCCGAGGATGAGTCCCCGGTATTTGGCGGCGTTGTTCAAGGCATCGCCGATGCGTCGCGACTTGCCTGTGGCGAGTTCCGCGGCGATGCGGCGGTATTCCATCAGCACCGGGCGAAACAGCGGATGTGCCTGGCTGAGCAGCCCGGCCATTTCGCCGGACCGCGCCGAAAGAGCCGCCTTGGCGTTGGGATATTTCAAAAACTTTTTGTAATCGGAGAGCTCAAATTCCGCGCGGGTTTTTTTCTTCTCGTCGGTGACCACTGTGATGCGCAGCAGGGAGGTGAGCCGCGAGTCGGTTTCCGGCACGGTTAAGGCCAGGTGGCGGTCCAGCGAGGAGCCACGCGCCAAGCCGAGCGTCCACCATTTTTCCAAATCCGTCTCGCTGTTGCCGAGCGCGGGGAAATATTTCAAAAGCTGCGCCGCGGGATCCTCGGGGGATTCTCTCAACCCTTTGAGAATTCGCACCAGCCCGGCTGGACCTCCGGGGGTGCCGGCCAGCAGGTCGAGGAGGCTGCCCGCGCAGGAACCATGGACGGCGAGGGAAGTGGGGTCCATCACCTCCACGTTTTCTTTGAGGAAATCGCGGATTTTCGGCAGCCGCCCGGTTTCGATCAACTGCCGGAAGAGCGCCGCATTGGGAACGACACCCGAGGCACGCACAAGCATGTTTTGGGCAAAGCCCTCCACCAGCCAGGACGGCGGTTCCGGGTAAGGTGCGCCGATCTCCGGGGGATGTTCGCGATACGCCAATTCCAGCAGGATCGCCCGGATGACCAGTTGCGGAAAGCGCACTTGCTTGAACTCGCCTTCGCGCAGCATCACGTCGATTTGTACTTTCCAGCCGCCCTCGGTCTGGATCAGGCGCACTTGGCTCAACGGGGCGCTGGAATCGGTGGAGGCGGGCCGCCGCAGGTCGATGACAATGGGGAATTTCCAGTGATCGCCCAAGCTGAGCAGTTCCAGAACGCCCTGTTTGGCGGTTTCGGCATACCCGGTGACGGCCATCCGCAAACGGATATCGGGCGAATAGACAATGAACTGTGCCGATTTGCTGATGCTGCGCTGGGTGAAATCAAACGCGCTCCCGGTGCTCGCGGAGCAAAGCCAAAGGAGGCTTGCCAGGAGGCCCAAGCCTCGCCACCGGTATCCGCGCTTTTTCATCAATGGACGGCACCCTGCCCGGGGACCGCATTGGGAACGAAGGGGAGGGTTGGCCCGCGCGCGCCCAATACGACTTGTTCTTTGCGGAATTCAATGGAGCCGAGCTGCCCGAGCAGTTGCTGCTCACGCTTCAGGGAATTGAAAAGGGTCGGGAGCGCCCGTCCGGCAGCGCACGCCAGTTCCGGGGCGATGGGAAAGCGCCCAATGCTGCCTCCCGTGCAAGTGGGAACGAGCCCCGCTTGCTTGTCGATTTTCAGTTTGCCCGAGAACGTCACATACAGGGGATAGCCTGCGATGCTCGCCTGAACCATCAGCCGCCCCGAGCCCTCGTCAAACCGCGCGAGCGCCCTCAAGGGGAGGTATTCGGTGAGCCAGGTCGGAAGTTTTTTAAAATGCTCCTTCCGCAGATAGGCGTTTATGTCCGCCTCGCGGAAGGCAATGCGCCTGCCGTTCTGCATGGCCGCGAGGTTTTCCAGAACGGCATCCACCTGAACGGTCTCCATTGCCTCCTCCTTTTTGGGGAGAACCCCTTGCGGGGGGAGGGCTGCGGCAAGGACGGCAGCCGCGATGCCAGCCAGAGCCAGGGTTTTAAAAAGCTTTTTGCAAAATTTCCCCAAGCTGCCCTGCTCTGGAGACATTCTCTTTTTGATCTCCCGCTGCCGTTTCTGGGGAGGCTCCGCTTGTTCTTGCTGTTGGGCATCCAATAAATCCCGGTCGAGCTTGACGCCGCAGTTGTGGCAGTAAACGCGCTGGATTTCGTTTACGTAACCGCACTCTTTGCAGACCAGAGTGGAGAGAGGGGAAGCCATGGTTTATTTCTTGTCCGTCGCCGGGGCGCTGCTTGCGGAGGGTGGGGGACTGGCGGGCGCGGTATCGCTTTTGGCAGCCGCTTTGTAGCCGCTGGAACGGTAATCCGTTGTGTAAAAACCGGAGCCTTTGAAGATGAGCCCGGCTCCGGTGCCCAATAAACGCTTCACCTTTCCCTCGCCCCAAGGCTCTTGCTGGCAGCATTCCCGGGGGCAGACGGTGAGGGCGTCGTCTTTCATGGATTGGAAGAGTTCAAAGGTTCTCTCGCACTTTTCACACTGGTATTCGTAGGTCGGCATAGGTCAAAGAACAGGCACTCATAGCAGAAAAAGATGGGGCCAGCAATGGGTTGCGCAACCTTTCCCGCGGCAAACGCATCTAAATCAACAGAGAATCAGGAACTGAGGCAGTCAGAACCGGGACGCGTTCCGGTGGTTTGCGCCACCGGCTCATTTCCTGCGGCCCTCCGGGCCTCGACCCCTGCGGATGATTCACCTGGGCCGTGATGGATTGAGATCCGTTTCCCACCGCAAATACCGTGTTGCAAACCGGCACATGGGCCGTAGGATGCGGTCACTTCGCAAAATGACAGATTGGAACATCGACTCAGCCATTGAACTCTACAACATCGACCGATGGGGGTCGGGGTATTTCTCCATCAACCCGCGCGGGCATGTGGAGATCCAGCCGACGAAGAATCCCGAGACCACCATCGACATCATGGAGGTCATCGACGACGCGCGCGACCGTGGGTTGACTTTCCCGCTGGTGATCCGTTTCCAGGATTTGCTCCAGCACCGGGTCGAGACGATCAACCTCGCTTTCCAGTCGGCCATCAACGAGTTCGGTTACAAGAATCACTACCGGGGCGTTTTCCCGATCAAGGTCAACCAGTTGCGCGAGGTCGTCGAGGAGATCGTGGATGCCGGTCGCCCCTACCATCTCGGGATTGAGACCGGGAGCAAACCGGAGCTGCTCGCCGCGCTGGCGATCAACAACGATCCGGAGAGCCTCATCATTTGCAACGGTTATAAAGACAGCCAATTCATCCAAAGCGCGCTGCTCGGCAACAAGCTTGGGACGCGCGTGATCATGGTGGTCGAGAAGCTTGAGGAGTTGTTCCAAATCCTGGCCGTTTCCAAGGAAATGGGCGTCGAGCCGATGGTCGGCCTGCGCGTGCGGCTCCAGTCCAAAGGCTCGGGCAAATGGGCGACCAGCGGAGGCGAAAACGCCAAATTCGGCCTCTCCACCGCAGACCTCGTCCGTGCCAGCGAGACGCTGCGTGAAGCCGGTCTCGCCCATATCCTCAAATTGATCCATTTTCATGTCGGCTCGCAGGTGCCCGATATCGGCACGCTCAAGCGGGCCGTGCGCGAGGCCGCCCGGTTCTATTCCAAGATGGCCAAGCTCGGCCACGACCTCGTTTATCTCGATGTCGGCGGCGGCCTGGCGGTCGATTACGACGGCTCGAACACCGCCTTCGACAGCTCGACCAACTACACCCTCCAGGAATACGCGCGCGATGTGGTCTACAACATCATGGACGTGTGCGACTCGGAAGGCGTCGCCCATCCGGTGATTGTCAGCGAAAGCGGCCGCGCGCTGGTGGCGCACCATTCGGTGCTCGTGGTGGAGGCGTTTGGGGCGATTGAAAAATACGACGCGAGCGCCACGTTTGCCATCAAGCCGACCGACCACAAGCTCGTGCGCGACATTTTCGACATCGAAAAGAATCTCACCGAAGCGAATCGCCGGGAGATGCTCCACGATGCGCAGGAAATCAAAGAGCAGACGCTCACGATGTTCAACTTCGGCCTGATGGATTTGGAGAGCAAAGCCAAGATCGAACAGGCTTACTGGCGCATTGCCGACCGGATCGTGCGGATTTTTCACGCGCAGGAGGATCAGGAATACGTCCCGGATGAAGTCAAGGAACTGGAAGTAGCCTTGGGCGATCAATACGTCTGCAATTTCTCCGTGTTCCAGAGCTTGCTGGACCATTGGGCGCTGGGCCAGCTCTTTCCCGTCATGCCGATCCACCGGCTCGGCGAGGAACCCGACCGCCACGCCACGCTCGTGGACATCACCTGCGACAGCGACGGCAAAGTAAGCAAATTCATCGACCTCCAGGACGTCAAGGAAACCTTGCCGCTCCATGCGCTCAAACCCGGCCAGCCGTATTACATCGGCTTTTTTTTGATGGGAGCTTACCAGGACATCATGGGCGATCTGCACAATCTCTTTGGGCGCGTCAACGAAGCCCATGTCTTTCTGGACGAGGACGAGGAGGACGGCTTCTATATTGAGGAAACCATCGAGGGGAGCACCATCGCCGAGGTGCTCGCTATGACGCAATGGAACCAGTCGGACTTGATCCGGGGCGTCAAAAAGCAAGTGGATGCCGCCATCAAGAGCGATCGGCTCAAGCCCAATGAGGGGATGAAGCTGCTGACCGCCTATGAAAGGGCGCTTAAAAACTACACCTACCTGCACATCCAAAACGACCCGGGCGTGAAAGGGTAGCCAACCCGAGGAAAGAAGCTTGCATCCAGGCGCCATCCCAGATCGCCCGCGGAGCGGTCGATCCACCGGTGGATCGCGCTCTCCGAGCGCGATATGGAACGACGTTTGCCCCTTTTCTTACATGAAAACTGGCATCCGATGGTTGCCCTCGGCGCTCCGGCCCACTAGAATGCGCGGAACGTGACAGAACCTTTCCCATTCTTTGCTCCTCTGCGTTCGCGATGGTTCCGCCTGCGCAAATGGATTTCCCGGAGCTTCTGGGTGGCGGTCGCCCTTTCGGTGGTCACGGTGCTTTGGGCGCTCTGGTATGTGAGCCACCACGGATTTTCCCGCAAATGGCGGCAGGTGCTCATTTCCGAAGCGGAGAAACGGGGAGTGCATCTCACAGTGGGACGCCTTACGCTCAATCCGTTCCAAGGGCTCGTGGCCAGGGACGTCCAGATCCGCTCTTCGCGAGGCCGGGGCCGTGCAATGGCCTCCATTAACGAGATCGTTCTGGACATCAACTACTCCAACCTTGTCCACAAGGAAGCGTTTCTGAACGCCTTGGAATTGCGCAATGCCACGCTTTCCCTGCCCCTCGAAGCATCCGCCCCCAAAACCGAGCGGCTGGAAATCTCCGACCTGAACGCCCGCGTGCTGTTGCCGGCCCATCACCTTACGGTGGAACATGCCGAAGCGATGGTGCGCGGGTTGCGCGTGAGCGCCAGCGGCCATTTTGTGAACCCGGAAAAATTCCAGTGGTCGCAGAGCCGCGCGGATTCCGATCCGATGCTGCGTGTCCGCGATGCATTGGACGTTTTGGATCAACTGAAAATGTCGGGGGGAAAACCCACGCTGGAAATCCGGTTCAGTGGGGATCTGGAAAATCCGGGCAACCTCTTTGCAGAAGCGGTGTTGCGGTCCAGCCGATTCACCATCCAGAACACCTGCCACATCGAGTCCGTCAAACTCGCCCTCACATTGGCCGAGGGCCGGGTGCGGATCGACCAATGCGAGGTAAAGGACGCGCGCGGGAGCTTGGATGCGACCGGCGCGTATGGCATTTGCACCGGGGAAGCCGACCTGCAACTCCGTTCCACGCTGGACCTGCCGGGTTTGATCCGCGCTGCCCACCCAAAGGCCACCTTGAAAGAACTCGCTTTGACCCAGCCGCCGTTGCTCGAAATGAGCGGCTCGGCGCAGATGCTCGATGGCACTCCCAAAATCCAACTCCGGGGACGACTCACGTTGGGGCCGTTTGCGGTGCAGTCGTTGACCTTTGAAAGTGCGGGAACCGATTTTTCTTGGGAGAGTGGCGGGCGGTGGTATCTGCACAACGCCCATATTCAGCACCAAAACGGCGGTTTTGCTTTGAATGCCATCCAAGTGCCGGGCGATTTCCGCTTCAAGCTGGAGAGCCGGATCGACCCGGCCGTATTCCTCCCCCTGGTCCCCCACGAAACGCGCGAACGGCTCAAAGAATGGGAGTTTCGCACCGCACCGGTGGTCCACCTCGAAGGGCGCGGCCCGGCCTGCGAATTACCTGCCTTGGAAATCACAGGCCGGGCTGCACTTGGAGCCACAAACGCACGCGGTACGCTCCTCAAGAGCGCCCTGTTTGACCTTGGGTTCAAAGGCAATGTCCTGACCTGCCAGAACATTCAACTGGAGCGGGCTGAGGGAACCGGGAGCGGAACGGTGGTTTACGATTTCAACACGGACCTCTTGCAGTTCCAAAACGTGCGGACGACGCTCAAGGCGGTTGAGGTGGTTCGCATATTCGACAAGGGGTTGGCCGAACAGCTTCTTCCTTACCGGTTCAATGTGCGCCCGGCCCTTGTCGTCAATGGCAGTGTCGGTTGCAGGCATGACGATTGGCAGCGCAACAATCTGCGGATCAACGTGGATGGCGCCCACGGAATGGATTATACGTTCCTCAAGAAAGAGCTTTCTTCGAGTAAAATTTCGGGAACCGTCACCGTTCTGGGCGACCGGCTCAAGCTGGACGATCTCGACGCCACCATCTGGGGGGGGCATCTGCGCGGCAAGGCCGATATTTCGTTGCGCAAAGCAGCCGGGGACTACACGGCCGAGCTGTTCACCGAGCAGATCGATTTCCCAAGCCTTACAAAACTGTATTTCGATTACGACACCTCCAAGGGCAAGCTCGACGGCTCCTTCGCTTTTTCGGGATTGCACGATTGGGCCCGTGCCATCAGTGGCAAAGGCACACTGGTCGTCACGGAAGGCAACGTCTTCGCCATCCCCATTTTCGGCCCGTTTTCGAGCATCCTCGACGAAGTGCTGCCCGGAACCGGCTACAACACGGCTCGCCGGGGCGCGTGCACCTTCCAGATGCAGGACGGCGTGGTGACCACGGACGATCTGGTGATGGAGGGGAAGGGGTTCTCGATTTTGGGGAAGGGCAAATTGTTCATTCTCGACGATAAGATGGATTTCAGCGCACGCATCAATGCCCAGGGACTCGCCGGGAAACTTTTAGACCCGATGAGCCATCTTCTGGAATACGTCTCCAATGGGAGCCTTTCCAAACCCAGTTGGCGTCCCAAGCGACTCCCGAATTTATCGAGTTTCACCAACCTCCCCAAGGCGATTTTCAGCCCCCGGGCGCAACCCAGCCCGAGTCCCGAGCCGGTGAGCGAGCCGGGGCGATAGGTGTTTGGCTATTCCACCGTGTAGTGGAACGTGATCGGCTTTTCCACCTCCGGGTGGAGGCTGGCGTGCACGGGGCAGGTCAAGGCGGCACGCTCCAGCACTTCATTTTTTTGGACTCCGGCGGGCAGCCAGATTTCCGTCGTGAGTCGGGCAATGCGGCGGGGTGGAGTCTGCGTCATCTCCTTGCCCACCTCGATGCGCATCCCTTTCAGTTCGATGCCGTGGCGCTCGGCATAGATCCCCATCACAGTGGCCATGCAGGCCCCCAGCGCGGTCGCGACGAGATCGGTGGGTGAGAACGATTCTCCGCGCCCGTGGTTATCGACAGGGGCGTCGGTTTCGAGACTCCGGCCAGACGGGCCGTGCGTGGCAACGCAATGCAAGCCGCCAGTGTATTCGAGGGCGATTTTGACCATAAGACGAGTGTGTGAAGAAAGTATTGGAGCAGAGCGAAAGCGGGGCGAGAAAAAAGCTGGGGTGGAGGCGAGATTTTTTGGCTTTTCCATGGCGCTCGTTTCACCGATAAGCCGTTGAAACGGCTTTTTCCCTGTGTGCAGCCTTACACCGGGCTAAAGCCCGGTGTTAATCAGAGCGCTGTAATGATTCTCCGTATCTCGAGTGCCTCGGCGTCTCCCCGTCTCCCCGTCTCCCCGTCTCCCCGTCTCCGCCCCTTACGGCTTCGCCACCGGCAGCGGCTTCCGTTGCGCGCTTTGGATCTTCCCCGGCAACGCCTTATTCTCCGGGTCCAAGGCCAGAGCTCTGTTCCAAGCCTCCAGTGCCTTGGCGGTCTCGCCGGATGCGGCGTAGCTATCGCCCAGATGCTCAAAGACCACCGGGTCCGGCCTGGGCAGCGCCGCGAGCGCTTTCAGCAGGCTGGCGATGGCCTGCGGGTAATCGGCGATTTTATAAAAATACCACCCCAAGCTGTCGAGATACGCGCCGTTTTTGGGATCCTCTTTTACGGCCCGTTGGATGAGCGCGCCCGCTTCGGGCAAATGCAGGCCGCGATCGAGCCACATATACCCTAAATAATTCCGAGCCTGGGCTGAGTTATTGGGAGCGAGCTCGATGCTTTTCTTGAGCAGCGTGCTGGCCCGTTCGACATCACCCGACTGCTCGGCGGCCATGCCATAGGCGAGGTAAAAAGAGGCATTGGGAAGCGTCGGTTTGGAGGCGGGCGCTTCGCGCAAGGTTTCTTCAAAGGCGACAAGCGCTTGCGCAAACCGCCCGGCCTGGGCAAGGGTGGCGGCCAGGGAATAGGTGATGAGGGCCGTGCCGGGAAATTTTTTGCGCGCTTCGGTGAGCGTCGAAAGGGCTTCTTCTCTCTGGCCCAAGCGCATTTCCAGATCGGCCACGCGAAGGTGTGCCGGGGCGATCGACGGATCGAGTTGGATCACTTCGCGGTAGGAAGCAAGGGCTTCTTTCAGGTGCCCGTCCAGAAGGTGCAGATCGCCGATGAGCGCGTGGGTTTCGACTCGCTGAGGAGCGGCCTCTGCCATTGCTTGGAGCACCTCAAGCGCCTGGTCGCGGTGCTTGGTTTCCATCAATGCCCGGGCCAGTTTATCCTGCAATGCGAGGGCGTCTTCCGAACCAGGTTCCTCTTCGGCTGCGATCAATTTGCGAAAAAGGGGAACGGCTGGCTCAAATTGTTTGGTTTGGAAATAGAAATCGGCCGCTTTGCCCGTATTTTCGAGGTTCTCCGGGTCGAGCGTGAGGGATTTTTGGAAGAGGGTGTTGAGACGCTGGATTTTTCCCGGGGAGGCGGTCCCCTCGGGAGAGAGATCGAGCCGGGCGCAGAGTTCCGCGAGTTCGCACCAGAAATCGCCGTCCGTGCTCTCGCTTTTGAGCGCCCGATCCAGAATAGCTCCGGCTTTTTTGGTCTGGCCCTCGGCGGTGTACAACTCCACAAGGGCCAGGTATGGCTCAATGCTTTCGGGATCAAGTTCGAGGGCGAGAGCGGCGTTTTTGATGGCCAGCGCCGGTTTTTTCAGGAACTTTGCGTAAATCTGGGAGAGGCACAACGGCGGCAGCATCTCCTTGGGAGCCGCTTTCGCAGCATCCTTCAGGAGGTCAATGCCTTCCGCTATCTCGCCACGTTCGGCGAGTTCGAAGGCGACTTTGGCCGCCAGTTCCGTGTTATCGGAGTCGGCGGCAAGAGAGCGCCGGTACGCTTCAAACGCCCGGTCTTTATCTCCATCTTCCTCTGCGAGAAGCCCTTCCGAGAAAGCGGCCAAGGCTTTGGCCTTCCGGTCGCCTTCCTTGGTCAAGGCCAAATCGCTCCGTTGCGCCGAAGGAGTCTGCGGCGTGGATCTGGATTCCGCTGCAAGCCCCCGGTTGGGGAGGGCTGCGCAGACGGGCAGGGGACCGACCCATAGGCCAGCCCCCATCGCAAAGGAGAAAAAAACCAGGAACCGCCGCGAGAGCAACTGGCGTGTGACGGACAGTGCTCTCGGCGGGTTCATGGGTTCGAAGGTCAGCGACTAGCTCTTATAACGCAAACGCTTCTTATGGCGGTTTTCTTTCATCCGCTTGCGGCGTTTGTGTTTGGCGATTTTGGCTTTGCGTCTTTTCTTTAAGGAACCCATACGTGACTGCTCTTCTACTTGGCTGTTTTTTTAGTAAACGACTTTGTTCAAGGGATACTCAATGATCCCTTCGGCGCCGAGCGCCTTGAGTTGCGGGATTATCTCCCGAACAATTTTCTCATCGATGACTGTCTCGACGGCGACCCAACCACCTTGTGCAAGGTGCGAGATGGTGGGATTGCGCAGCGAGGGTAGGGCATCGAGTAAATTCTGCAATGCCTTTTCTTCGATATTCATCTTGAGACCGACCTTGTCCCTCGCATTGTGCGCGCCTTGAAGCAGGAGCATGAGCGTTTCCATCTTGGAACGCTTCCAGGCATCCGCCCAGGCTCCCTTGTTGGCGATCAACTGCGGCGAGCTCTCCATGAGCGTCTCGACGATGCGCAATTTGTTGGCCCGCAACGAGGAGCCGGTCTCGGTGACGTCGACAATGGCGTCCACGAGATCGGGCACTTTGACCTCGGTGGCTCCCCATGAAAATTCAATTTCGGCTTGGACGCCGTGCTTTTCCAAAAACCGGCGCGTCATCCCGACCGCTTCGGTGGCGATGCTTTTGCCCTGCAAATCTTGGACTGAACGAATGGGTGAATTCTCCGGCACCACCAAAACCCAGCGGGTGGGGGCGTTGCTCACCTTGGAAAAAGTCATTTCGCAGAGCGTTTCGACATCCGAACCGTTCTCAACCACCCAATCCCGCCCGGTGATGCCGAAATCGAGGTATCCGTGTTCCACATACCGGCTGATTTCCTGCGCACGGAGCAGGCAGACTTCGATCTGCGGATCGTCGATGGCGGGCTTGTAAGAACGCCGGGGCACGGTGATGTTGAACCCGGCCTTGGCGAACAACGCCAGGGTGGGTTCCTGCAGGCTGCCCGAAGGCAGGCCAATTCTGAGAATCTGTTGGTTCATCGAAAGGGGAGAGCCTTTTAGGCGGGTTGGCGCGCGCTGGCGAGGAAAATTTTCATGCGGTTGCAGAAAAATCCGAATAATCCCTTTGACAGGCCCCGCGCATTTGCTACTTTCCCCACTCGCTTTTACGAGTCCAAGAGTGAATGACCCTAAATCGTGCTTGCCGAAAGGCCGGTTCCGGTTTGGGGGTTTTTCGCCCCAAAGCTCGTGAGGGTGGAGGAGATGGCACTGCGTTGGGAGCTGGCGAAAGTCGTCCCGGCGAAGCGTCAATAGCTCCGCGCAAGGGAAAAGCCCATGTAGCTCAGTTGGCAGAGCACGTCCTTGGTAAGGACGAGGTCACCGGTTCAAACCCGGTCATGGGCTCCATACCAGTGCGCAAGGCCAACGGCAAGGTGAGCCGGAGCGAACAAAATTTTAACCATAAAACCAACCCAAACACAGAGAACGAGGAGACCTTAAAATGGCTAAGGAAGCATTCAAGCGCGACAAACCGCACGTGAACATCGGTACGATCGGTCACGTCGATCACGGCAAGACCAGTCTGACGGCTGCCATCACCACCATCCTTGCTAAAACAGGCAAGGCGACGGCGAAGAAGTATGATGAAATCGACGCGGCGCCCGAAGAAAAAGAGCGCGGCATCACCATCAATACCGCCCACGTTGAATACGAGAGCGACAAGCGCCATTATGCGCACGTGGACTGCCCTGGACACGCGGACTACGTCAAGAACATGATCACCGGCGCGGCCCAGATGGACGGCGCAATCCTCGTGGTGAGCGCTGCAGACGGCCCGATGCCTCAGACCCGTGAGCACATTCTGCTCGCCCGTCAGGTCGGCGTGCCTTCGATGGTCGTTTTCCTCAACAAGTGCGACCTCGTGGACGATCCCGAGCTGCTCGAACTCGTCGAAATGGAAGTGCGCGATCTGCTCACCCAGTACGAATTCCCCGGCGACGCGATTCCGATCGTCAAAGGTTCCGCCGTCAAGGCCCTCGAAGGCGACGCGGAAGCTGAGAAGGCGATCCTCGCTCTCGTGGCTGCGGTGGACGAATACATCCCGCTTCCCGAACGGCCGATCGACCAGCCGTTCCTGATGCCTGTTGAAGACGTGTTCAACATTGAAGGCCGTGGCACCGTTGCCACCGGTCGTGTCGAACGCGGCATCCTCAAGAAGATGGAAGAAGTCGAAATCGTCGGCATCAAGCCCACGGCCAAGACCACCGCAACCGACATCGAAATGTTCCGCAAGCTGCTCGACGAAGCGCGTGCCGGTGACAACGTCGGCGTTCTGCTGCGCGGCGTGAAGAAAGAAGACATTCTGCGCGGCCAGGTGATCGCCAAGCCGGGCACCATCAAGCCCCACACCAAGTTCAAGGCTGAAGTGTACGTCCTGAGCAAGGACGAAGGCGGCCGTCACACGCCGTTCTTCACCAACTACCGTCCGCAGTTCTACTTCCGCACCACCGACGTGACCGGAAGCTGCAAACTGCCCGAGGGAGTTGAAATGGTGATGCCTGGTGATAATGTGGCTCTTGAAGTCGAACTCGTGACGCCGATCGCCATGGAAAAAACCATCCGCTTCGCTATCCGTGAGGGTGGCCGCACGGTGGGTGCAGGGCGCGTTTCCGAGATCATCGCCTAGCATAAATAAATCGAAGAACTTAGGTCAGTAGCTCAATTGGTAGAGCAGCGGTCTCCAAAACCGCTTGTTGGGGGTTCGAGTCCCTCCTGGCCTGTTCTTTTTCCAAATACTCCATGCTCGCGCGCACCAGAACATTCATCTCCGAAGTCCGGGGGGAACTCGCCAAAGCCAGTTGGCCTTGGGATCCGAAAGAAAAAGGATTCAAAAGGTACAAGGAATTGATCGACTCCACCCTCGTCGTCATCATCGCCATGCTGTTGCTCAGCGGCTATGTGGCTTTGCTTGACTTCGTCCTGCTGAATGTGGTGGGCGCGTTAACCGGAGGCGGGCTCAAATAAGATGGCAAATCTTGCGCGCAGTCAATGGTTCGCGGTGCATGTTCTCTCCGGTCAGGAGCAGAAGGTGCACGACAACATCGTCAAACGGATCAAGACCGAGGAGATGAGCGACCTCATCTTTGAAGTGTTGATTCCCACCGAGCGGATTTCCGAAGTCAAACGCGGCAAGCGGACTGAAACCGTTCGCAAGTTGCTTCCCGGCTATCTCATCATCAACATGCGCCTGCTCGATGAGCAGAACCAGTTGGTGGACCGCACGTGGTATTTCATCCGCGAAACCCCAGGCGTGATCGGGTTCGCAGGCACCAAAGACCGCCCGATCCCGATGCGCGATCAGGAAGTCCAAATCATGCTCGCCCAGATGGCCGAGCGCGAAGACACGGTCAAACCGAAAGTGACTTTTGAAGTGGGCGAAACGGTCAAAGTCGCCGATGGCCCCTTCCAAAACCAGAGCGGCGTCGTCGAAGAGATCGATCCGGAACGGGGCAAGCTGCGCGTTTCCGTCAGCATCTTTGGTCGGTCCACCCCGGTCGAGCTCGAATATTGGCAGGTCGAGCGCAGTTAACCTGTCCCCTTTACTTTTAAACCAACCACCTATTTTCACATGGCTAAAGAAGTCGTCGCCCAAATCAAATTGCAGATCCCAGCCGGCCAGGCTAACCCAGCGCCTCCCATCGGGCCGGCCCTCGGTCAACAGGGCGTCAATATTATGGCGTTCTGCAAGGAATTCAACGCCGCCACCCAAAAGCAAGCCGGAGACATCCTCCCCGTGGTGCTCACCGTCTATAAAGACAAGAGCTTCACGTTCATCACCAAATCGCCGCCCGCCGCGATCCTCCTCAAGAAAGCCGCCGGCATCGCCGCCGGTTCCAAGGAGCCGAACAAGGTGAAAGTCGGCAAGCTGACCAAGAAGCAAGTCCTCGACATCGTCAAACTCAAGGCCAAAGACCTCAATTCGCGCAACGAAGAAGCCGGATTCCGCGTCATCGCCGGAACCGCCCGCCAGATGGGCATCGAGATCGAAGGTTAATCGCCAAGTTCCTTTTTTTAAACCCAAACAGCAGGAGAGCAGCAATGCTCATTTGCACTGCACCACACCATGGCTAAATACAGAAGCAAACGCTATCGCGCCGCCGCCGAAAAGGTCGCCGCGAAAGCCTATTCCCTTCCGGAAGCAATCGGTCTCTTGAAGACACTTCCGGCTGCCAAATTCGACCAGACGGTGACCCTCTCGTTCCGTCTCGGCGTCGATCCCCGTCAATCCGACCAGATGGTCCGCGGCACCTGCCCCCTTCCTCACGGAAGCGGCAAGACCGTTCGCGTGCTCGTCTTCGCCCAGGGCCAGGCCGCTGAGGCCGCCCGCGAAGCCGGTGCGGAATACGTCGGGTTTGAAGACATGATCAAGAAATGCCAGGAAGGGTTCCAGGATTTCGACGTCGCCATCGCCACTCCCGGCGCCATGAGCGAAGTCCGTAAACTCGGCAAAGTGCTCGGGCCTCGCGGCTTGATGCCCAACCCGAAGACCGGCACCGTCACCGAAGACACCGCCAACGCCATCAAAGAAGTCAAGGCGGGCCGCGTCGAATTCAAGCTCGACAAGAACGGCAACGTCGCCGTCCCGGTCGGCAAATTCTCTTTTAACGAACAAGCCCTCGTGGAGAACGGCAGCGCCGTGATCGACGCGGTCGTCAAAGCGCGTCCGGCCTCGGCCAAAGGCGCGTTTGTGGAAAACGTCACCCTCGCCGCCACGATGCTGCCGGGGATCAAAGTGGACGCTTCTTCCTTCATCAAATCCTAACCCGAGCCGCACACCATGAGACCTGAGAAAATCAATATCGTCCAAGATTTGCAGGCCAAGCTGAACGCCTCGCCGTTTGTGCTGGTCACTGACTACACCGGACTTCGGGTGGATCAATTTTCCATCCTCCGCAACCGGCTCGCCGACAACGGCGCCGAGTGCAAGGTGGTCAAGAACACCTTCCTGCGCCGCGCCATGAGCGACGCCGGCCTGCCCGACATCGGTTCCGACCTCAAAGGCCAGACGGCCATTGTGATCGGGGAGAAAGATGTCGCCGCAGCCGCCAAAGTGCTCAAAACCTTTGTCAACGAGTTCAAGAAACCCGAGCTGAAGCTTGGCGTCGTGGGGAGCGCGGTTGTGACCGCCGACCAGATCAACGCCATTGCCGACCTGCCGAGCCGCGAGGTTCTGCTGGGCCAGTTGCTGGGTGTCATGCAGGCCCCGGCGAGCACCCTCGTCCGCCTGCTCAACGAACCCGCTTCCGCCCTGGCGCGCGTCCTCAAGGCAAAAGCCGACGCCGCTGGCGAACCGGCAGCCGAAACCGCAGCCGCCTAACCAAACCCTTTTTGCGGGGCGCGTGCCCCGCGAAATACGCAATAACACAACATCCAACTGGTTCCTCGTCGGGCGGGCGGCAGTTCGCCTTAAATTTCCGGAAGCCTCCGGAACGCGACGACACCGAAAAATACTATGGCCGATATCAACACAATCGTCGAACAACTCAGCGGACTTACCGTTCTGGAAATCGCTGACCTCGTCAAGAATCTCGAAACCAAGTGGGGCGTCAGCGCCGCGGCTCCTGTTGCCGTTGCCGCAGCTCCCGCCGCCGGTGGTGCAGCCGCCGCCGCTGTGGAAGAAAAGACCGCCTTTGACGTCATCCTCAAGGAAGTCGGCGCCAACAAGATTGGTGTCATCAAGGAAGTCCGCGCCGCCGTGGCCGGTCTCGGCTTGGCCGAAGCCAAGGCTCTCGTCGAGGGCGCTCCGAAGACCATCAAAGAAGGCGTGACCAAGGAAGAAGCCGAAGAGATCAAAAAGAAGATCGAAGCAGCCGGCGCCAAGGTCGAAATCAAATAATTCGAGAAAATCGCACTTTTCGCGCGTGCGGCAGGCAAAAAATGCTTGCCGCACGCCGATTCGTCTCATAGTTTTGACACCCACTTTTGCCAGGGGAGCACGCACCTGAAGAACTCAGCGTATCACCGATCCATTCATCAGAGACCGAAAATCGCAGGCCAAACTTTCCAAAGTTTGACGGCCTGCGACTTTCGGCCTATTGTTTTTCCCCGGTCTTCCCAGGGATTTCTGAACTTTTTCCGTCGCCAGTTACCCTTCTAAACGGCCGACGTTCCAACCCAACCGCACCACTATGTCAGAGCGCATCTACTTCGGTAAACTCAAGGAAGTCAGTGAACCGCCGAACCTCATCGAGGTTCAGGTCAATTCCTACGTAGAGTTCCTTCAAAGAGACCTTCCACCGAGCAAACGCAGGGACATCGGTCTCCAGGCAGTTTTCCGTGAAGTGTTCCCCATCCAGAGCTACGACGAAAAAGTCACTCTCGATTTTGTCAGCTACGAGATCGGCGACCCCAAGATGAGCGCCCTGGAGTGCCAGCGCGAAGGCCAGACGTTCAGTGCCCCGCTGCACATCACTTTCCGTCTCGCCGACGAAAAGGGGACCAAGGAAGAGAAAGTGTATATGGGTGAAATTCCGCTCATGACCCCGCAGGGAACCTTCGTGATCAACGGTGCCGAGCGCGTCGTGGTCAGCCAGTTGCACCGTTCCCCGGGTATCGCGTTTGAATCGTCCATCCACCTCAACGGCAAGGTGCTTTACAGCTTCCGGATCATTCCCGATCGCGGTTCCTGGTTGGAAGTGCAGTTCGACACCAACGACCTGC
>JAPLTE010000008.1 GCA_026398235.1 Verrucomicrobiota bacterium | reverse complement strand
TGACACCGGCAATTCCAGCAGCCTCACTGCGGCGCTCGTGAGCGGCCCCTCCCACGGGACACTCAATCTGAACCCAAACGGCGGATTTACCTATGCCCCGACTGCCGGATTTAGTGGGACCGACAGCTTCACCTACCGCGCAACCGATAGCGTGGGAAATTCGGGAACCGCATCGGCCCTCATCACCGTTGCCCCGGCCGTAAACCAGCCCCCCGTGGTCGCTCTCGTCAGTCCCGCCGATGGAGCCAGCTATCCTCCTCCCGCCACGATCACCGTCACCGCTTCGGCCAGCGACACCGATGGCTCGATCAGTAAAATCGAGTTTTACAACGGCGCAACCAACATCGCGACCCTCACCACCAGCCCCTACACCATCACCTTCACCGGGGTTCCGGTGGGGAGCTACACCGTCACCGCCCGCGCATATGACAATGCGGGAGCTATCACGACCAGTGCACCCGTTACCGTGACGGTCGCCACAAATGCCAACAAGCCGCCCACTGTGAGCCTGACCAGCCCGCTCAACGCAACGAGCTACACAGCGCCAGCCAACCTCACTCTGACGGCGACCGCCAGCGACAGCGACGGCACGATCAGCAAAGTCGAGTTCTACAACGCGACCACCTTGCTGGGGCAAAGCACCACCAGTCCCTATACTTACGCCTGGAACAGTGTGGCATCCGGCACCTACACGCTCACGGCCCGGGCCTACGACAACGCGGGAGCGGCGACTACCAGCGCCGCAGCCAATATCAGCGTGAACGCGCCGACCGCCATTTTGTATTCCAGCGATTTTTCGCAAAATACCGTTTCGCCCTGGAATGTCATCCTGGGCAGCTGGACAGTGCCCAGCGGGGCATTGAATGGCACCAGTGGAATCCAAAATTACGCGGCCTGCTCCTACGGCGCGACTTGGACAGATTATGCATTGGAGGGGCGCATCCAGTTTCCGGCGGGCGCGTACGGCGGCGGGTTGGGCGGACGGCTCAATGCCTCCACTGGCGAACGCTACGGAGCCTGGGTCTACCCGGAAAACTCTTCCGGCGGTTCCTCCGTGCTCAAGCTGGTGAAGTTTCGGAGCTGGAATAGTTGGAGCGGCACTCCCATGAAACAAGTCAGCCTGCCGGGCGTCGGCACGGGCTGGCACACGCTGAAAATGACGTTCCAAGGCTCGCGCATCCTCGTCGCATATGACGGCACCCAAGTCATCGATGTGACCGATACCGGGTTTGACAGCCGGGCGGCGTACCTGAGCGGCGGCATCACTGCGGATCTGTGGACCTATCTCACGACCTACACAATGAATGTGGACGACGTCACCGTGACGACTCTGCCGTGAAAGCAAACCTCCTCTTATGCGAATCCAGGACTGCCAGATCCTTACCTTGCCAAAGATCACGGACCCGCGCGGCAACCTCACTTTTGTCGAGGGTTGCAAACACATTTCCTTCGCCATCCACCGAGTCTTTTACCTCTACGACGTGCCCGGCGGCGCGGATCGCGGCGGGCACGCGCTCAAAAGTTGCCACCAGTTTATCATCGCGATGTCCGGCAGCTTCGACGTGATCCTTTATGACGGCAAAGAGACACAGCGCATCCACTTGAACCGCTCTTACAATGGCCTCTACCTGCCGCCAATGATCTGGCGGGAAATGGACAATTTCTCCTCTGGCTCCGTCTGCCTGGTTCTGGCCTCCGAGCCGTATTGCGAGGCCGATTATTTCCGCGACTACAACAGCTATTTGAAAGCCATTTCCGAAACCGCGCAATGAAAGTTCCCTTTGTCGATTTTGCTTCGCCCTATCTCGAATTGAAGGACCCCCTGGATGCGGCCTACCACCGCTTCATGGAGTCTGCCTGGTATGTGCTCGGCTCGGAAGTGGAAGCCTTCGAGCTGGAATACGCGAAATACTGCGGCTCGGAGCATTGCATCGGGGTAGGCAATGGATTGGATGCGCTCCACCTGATTTTACGCGCCTACGAAATCGGCGCGGGGGACGAAGTCCTTGTCCCCTCCAACACCTACATCGCCACCTGGCTTGCCGTTTCCCACGTCGGAGCCACGCCCATCCCCGTGGAACCGGATCCGCGCACCCACAATATCGACCCGGAACGCATCCATGCGGCAATCACACCGCGCACCAAGGCCATCCTCGTCGTCCACCTCTATGGTCTTCCGGCGGACATGGACCCGATCCTGCAAATCGCGCGCAAACGCGGCCTCCTGGTGATTGAAGATGCAGCCCAGGCCCAGGGAGCCCGTTACAAGGGGAGACGGGTCGGCGCGTTGGGCGACGCCGCAGGGCACAGTTTCTACCCTACGAAAAATCTCGGTGCCTTTGGAGATGCGGGAGCCATCACCACAAACGACACCAGGTTGGCTGAGCGCATCCGGTCGTTGCGAAACTACGGTTCCAAAAAGCGTTATTATAACGAGTGTAAAGGAGTCAACTCCCGCCTGGACGAGCTGCAAGCCGCGTTTCTGCGCGTGAAGCTTCGCAAGCTCGACGAATGGAATGCGCGCCGCCAAGCCATCGCCCGCCTCTATATGGAAGCCCTCGCCGATAAGGAATCGCTCCACCTGCCTTGCGTGCCCCAGTGGGCCGAACCGGTCTGGCACCTGTTTGTGGTGCGCCACGCCCGACGCGACGTGCTACAGAAACAGCTCAATGAGCTGGGCATTCAGACCCTCATCCATTACCCCGTGCCCCCGCATCTGAGCGGCGCTTATGCCGACGCCCATCTGCCGCTGGGATCTCTGCCCATTGCCGAAGCATTGGCCGCAACGGTATTGAGCCTTCCCCTCGGCTCACACACCCGTTCCGGGCAAGCGGCTTACGTTGCGGAAAAAACCCGGCAGGCCGCATCGGAATACTAAGCTCCTCATGGTCAGCCAAATCTTATCGACAGGCTCCTACTTGCCCGAGCGCGTGGTGAGAAATGCGGACTTGACGCAATTCTCCGCCAGAGCCCTCCCTCACATCGCCATGAAAACCGGCGTGCTGGAGCGCAGGCACGCGGAGGAAAACCAAGCCACTTCCGATCTGGCCGCAAACGCTGCGCTGCGCTGCCTCTGCCGTTCGGGCCTTGACCCGGAGGAGATCGACGGCATCATCCTGGCGACCTCCTCCCCCGACCAACCGATGCCCGCCACAAGCAGCCTCGTGCAAACGAGGATTGGCGCAAAGAACGCGTTCGCTTTTGATGTCAATTCCGCCTGCACCGGTTCCATCGTCGGGTTGCGGATTGCGGATAGCATGATCCGCTCCGGGGTGGCCCGGCACATCCTTGTCCTTGCCTCGGAGGTGCTCACCCGGTTTCAGGACCCCAACGACTTTTCCACCTATCCTTATTTCGGGGATGGCGCGGGCGCGGTTTTACTCGGGGCTACTGAATATGCTACCCGACCGTATATAACCCAAACCGTCCTGCACTCCGATGGCCGGGGGGCGGACTTGATCCGCATCCTCGCAGGCGGGAGCCGCGTCCCCTTCTCCAGGCTCCAAGACCCGAGGCTTCAATATTTTCAAATGACTGGAAGAGCCGTGTTCGATTTTGCCGTCGAAAAAGGCACGGAACTCATTGGGGAGCTTTGCCGGCTCTGCCAGCTCGATAAATCCAACGTGCGCCATCTGGTGCTGCACCAAGCCAACATCCACATTATTGCCCAAATTGCGCAGAAAACCGGAATCCCGCAGGAACGCTTTGTGATGAACCTGGACCGCTACGGCAATACGGGAGCCGCCTCCCCCTTGATCGCCTTCGACGAATTGCTGGACCGGCCTCCAGGCAATGGCCTGCAGGGGCCCTGTTTGTTGATCGGGTTTGGGGCCGGGCTGACCTGGGGCGGGCTCTCCCTTGCTCTCCCGTAGCCATGAGCAACAACAATTCCTACGGCCAGATCGTCAAATCGACCGCCTTGATCGGCGGCACGCAGGTTTTGAACATCCTGATCAGCATCGTGCGCATCAAGATCCTCGCCCTCTTTCTCGGCCCTGTGGGAATCGGGCTGGCGGGGATGTACCAGACCGCCACCGCAATGGTCGGAACCTTGACCGGACTCGGGATCGGCCCCGCCGGCGTGCGGCAGATCGCCGAAGCGGCGGCCTCCGGGGATGAACTGCGCGTGGCAAGGACCGTGGCGCTTCTGCGCCGCACGGCATGGATTTCCGGACTGCTCGGAATGGCGGTTGTTTTGATTTTTGCAAAGCCGCTGACGATTGCCACCTTTGGCAACGACCATTACACAGGAGGCGTGGCGCTCGTCTCCCTCACGCTGCTCTTTGGAGGCATCTCCGCGGGGCAGACGGCGCTCCTCCAAGGCCTTCGCAAACTGAAGGAGCTTGCCGCCTGCAATCTCTTGGGCTCGCTTTTCGGCACCGTCGCAAGCATCGGCCTCGTCTATGTCCTTCGGGACCGTGGCGTGGCTCCCTTCCTTGTGGCAGTCGCCGGTTTCAGCATTCTCACCTCCTGGTGGTATGCGCGCAAAGTCGTCTATCCGAGCGTCCATCTTCCTTGGCGGGAAACTTTCCAGGAAGCCCGGCCGCTCTTGGGAATGGGGGCCTCTTTTCTTGCGCTCGGCCTTCTGGCGGCAGGCGTCGCCTATGTGATCCGTATCCTGATTATCCACGAACTCGGAATGCATGCCATCGGCCTCTACACCGCCGCCTCGAATATTTCCCTGCTCTATGTCGGCGTGGTGATCAATGCCATGGGGGCCGATTTTTATCCGCGCCTGACCTCCGTCTCCAGCAACCACCCGGCAGTGAACCGCCTGGTGAATCAGCAAGCCGAGATGGGAGTCTTGATGGCGTTGCCGGGGGTGCTCGTCACGCTTCTGCTCGCCCCGTGGGTGATGCGCATTTTCTACTCGGGAGAGTTTGTGTCTGCGGCGAGTTTGATCCGCTGGCAAATCCTGGGCATGGGGCTGCGGGTCGCCTGCTGGCCCGTCTCCTACATTCTCCTGGCCAAGGGCATGGGAAAGCCGATGGTCATCCTGGAAACCGTTTCGTCCGCCCTCGAGATTGGCATCATCTTCTTTTTCATGCGGCTTTGGGGGCTGGAAGGCTGCGGCATCGGCCGTCTGCTCTTCATGGCGCTAGCCACTGTCTGCATCTCTCTGGTCGGCAACAAAATCACCGGGTTCACCTGGTCGAACGACTCCAAAAACGTCCTGAGCACCAGCATCGGTTTCGCTGCGGCGATCCTGCTGGTGATCCATTTTGCACCTCTTAAACTCGGACTGGCGGCTGGAGGCGCGCTCACGGTGATCGCCTCGTTTTGGTGCCTTTCCCGGCTCAACCGCGCTTTGGGAACCGACCTCCTCTCGGTCTTGCGGCTGCGCCTTTTCTCCCGCCCCAAAGCGGAAGCTCCGTAGTCCGGCTTTCCCTCGCCTCTTCCTCAGGAAACTTCGCGGCAGACGTTTCGTGGGAGAAAAACGATAAAAAAGCAGACCACCTCTTTGAACCATACACCTGCGAATGCTTTAAATATTATGCATCCCTTTTTTTCTTTCCTGCAAAAAAGAATTCCCCAATGCACCTTCGGGCTGCTCATTGCCGCACTCATCGTGTGCAGCGGCTGCCAAACCCCGAGGACCGTTGCTGTTGCCATTCCTGATCGCATGATCGTTCCTCCCACGCGGGGATGCCTGGCCCCTGGCGATGTCGTCCGGCTCTCGTTTTCCGGGGCATCGGAGTTCAACCAGATTCAGAAAGTGCGCTCGGACGGGCGGATCAGCCTGCCCATGGTGGGAGAGATCGTGGCAGAGGGCAAAAGACCTGGAGATCTGCAAAGAGAGTTGGCCACCATTTACAAACCCCAACTGCGCAACAGCGAAGTCGTCGTCGCAGTGGAGAGCAGTTCCATCCCGGTCTATGTCTCCGGTTGCGTGAACAAACCGGGAAAAGTGGTGATCGACCGGCCCACCACCGTTCTGGAGGCGGTCATGGAAGCGGGAGGGTTCCAAGCCGGTTACGCCAACCCCAAAAAAGTACTCCTGCTGCGCAATACGAACGGCAGGCATCAACCGTGCATCCTGGACCTGAGCGCCGCATTGAAAGGCAGGACGATGGACGCCACCTACGTCAACGCCTATGACGTAATCTACGTGCCGGAAAGCCTGTTTTAAGGCCCTTTCGCAAATTTAAAAAAACGGGGGTCGCCGTCGTGTGCGGCAACCCCCGAATTGTTTAGGTTGGGGTTTGATTTAAGGCGAGACCTTCACGGTAGCCGCCGCACTGGTCGTCGCAGCCCCGCTGTTGTCATAGGCCCTGGCCGAAACGGTATATGTCCCCGCCGGAACTCCCGTAAAGGTCACGGTATACGGGCTGGCCGTATCGGTCGCAAGCAGGCTGGACCCATTGTAGAACTCCACTTTGCTGATCGTGCCATCGCTGTCGCTGGCCGAAGCCGTCAGCGTAATCGTTGCCGGAGCTTTCAGTTGCGCTCCGTTCAACGGACTTGTCAAGCTCACGGTGGGCGCTTTGTTAACCGTGGGGGTCGGCGTCGGGCTGGGAGCGGTCGTAGAGACCGTGACAGTGGAAGGCGCACTCGCCGTCACCGCACCCGCATTGTCATACGCGCGCGCCGTGATGCTGTAGGTGCCGGCCGGAACCCCGGTGAACGTGACGCTGTAGGGGCTGGACGTGGTGGTCGCAAGCAGGCTCGATCCGTTGTAGAACTCGACTTTGCTGATCGTGCCGTCGCTGTCACTGGCCGAAGCCGTCAGCGTAATCGTCGCCGGGGGAACAAAGGTCGCTCCGTTGGTTGGGCTGGTGAGACTCACCGTCGGCGCTTTGTTGGCCGTGGTGCTCGTAGTGACGGTCACGCTCACCGCAGCGCTCGTCGTCACAGCACCCGCATTGTCATAAGCCTTGGCCGTGAGGCTATACGTGCCCGCAGCCACATTGCTCATATTAAACGTGTAGGGCGGGGTCGTTACAGTCACAACCCGGGTCGTTCCACTATAAAACTCCACATAACTCACCGTCCCATCGCTGTCGCTGGCGCTGGCGGTCAAGGTGATTGTGGCCGGCGCGGCGAAGCTCGCCCCGCTGGTCGGGCTGGTCAAAGTCACCGTGGGCGGAACATTGGCAGGAGGGGTTGTTCCACCGGAGGCGATAAAAGAGACTTCGTTGGATTTTACACTCTCAAGCGACGAACTGTTATAGGCGGTCACTGCGGCGTAATAGGTTGTTCCGGCTGTCAAATTTGAGACCGTGGCCTGCGTGACATTGCCGACACTAACACTCTGGGTATAGTTGCCGCTCGAAGTGCCGTAGTAAAGCCGGTACCCGGCGACAGCATCGGCGCTGGGGCTCCAAGTAAATACAGCGCTCCAAGCGCTCTGGGACAGCAAAAACACCCCGGCCAGGGCCAGGAGAACTCTGCGCACAGCGTGCGCACAACGGGTATGGGTATTTTGTTTAAATAACATTGTGCGCCTGTTTTAAGCAGCGTCCGTGCCATCTCGAACCAGGAAAGGGAAAAAAAGTCCCCCATTGCATTTTTTACGGCAGGCACCGGAAAACAAATACGCGCAACAGGGCCTCCTCATGCGATCCCCAACCAGCGCTGCATCACATCATCACTGGATTTCCTCATGAAAATTACCCCCCTTACCCTCATGGTTTTGACCATGGTGCTCAGCGTCGGATCTTCCGACGCGCTGGTGTTGCAACCGGGTCAATCCATCGGGATTGATTTTGGCGCGACCCCATCCACCAACCATTTCAATCAGTGGGATCCCTCCAACTCCGCCACCCCCGCCGACGGGATTTTATCCATCGTGACAGATACCACCGGCACCACCCTGCCCGGTGTCAAGGTGGTGTTTGGAGGAACGGAAGCCCAGAGCACTTCGGCAGCCACCACGCAAGATATTGCGAATACCCCAGCCTTTGACCTCAGCAACATCGAGGATGCAGTGGTGGGTTATGATCTCTCGATGACCTTCACAGGACTAGCTCCCGGCCAGTCCTACACGCTCAGCTTTGTTTCCTCTTACTCCGGGCGCAACATCGGCACGGAGTTCCTGTGCGGCCCCCAGGCCATTCTCACCAATTCCATGAGCACGATCGGAGAAACGCTGGCTGTTTTTGGAGAGATTTATGTGGATGGCGAGGGAAAGATCGTGATCACAACCCTTGGTCACGACAGCCTCTTGGGCTCGCATTGGGTCGGTGTCAATGCCGCCCGGCTCACCGCGAACTCAGTCCCTGAACCTTCTGGGTGGACCTTGGCTCTTCTCGGCATGGCTGGGCTGGTTTTTGTTTATCGCCGCGCATCGCTCCAAATCCAAGGCAGCGTTCGCAAAGGTTGCGCCTGACCGCCAGGTCGCCCCCGTTCCGATTCTCGTAGAGCAAATTCACCCTGGGAAGTGTACGGATTAATCCGTATTTGCAGCAGTCAACCTTGACACAAACACGCCTATTTGCATTTATAACCCACTTAACTTCTGTGAGTTATAACTCTGATGAATCAGCCCCCCACGCGAAGCGACTCCCCCCAGCTTCACTCCACCGAAACACAGAGAAACCTTCGCGATTCCCAGGATAAACTCGAAGTGCAAATCCACGACCGGACAGCCGAACTGCTCGCGGCCAACGCCCGTTTAGCGGCGGAAATCACAGAGCGCCAACAGATCGAAATCGAACTCCGCAAAAGCGATGAACGCTACCGGGTGCTCGTGGAAACGCTGCCTGATGTCATCTACGAATTTGATGCGGTGACGGGAAACATCACTTTTTTGAACCTCGAGTTTGAGAGGGTCACCGGGTGGTCCCGTTCGGAGTGGATCGGCAAACCGTTCATGAACCTCCTGCACCCGGACGATCTTCCCCGGGCCCAGGCAGCGTTCCTGAAAAATTGCCGTGGCAAAACACCCGGCCGCAACGAATTTCGGATCCTCTGCAAACCGGGACATTACGCGACGGGCGAATTCACAAGCATCCCACAAATCCACAACGGCAAGGTGGTCGGCGAACTCGGCATTGCGCGGGACATCACCGAGCGCAAGCAGATGGAGGAACATCTCCTGCGCAATCAACGCCTGGAAAGCATCGGTTCGCTTGCGGGAGGTATCGCCCATGACCTCAACAACATCCTGGGGCCGATCATCATGTCCGCCTCAATGCTCGGCGAAGATCTCCCGAAGCAAACCTCGCAGGAACTGGTCGTCATCATCCGCGAAGCCGCCCAGCGGGGGGCGGACATTGTGAACCAGGTGCTCACCTTCGCCAGGGGGGCAAAAGGGGAGCATGAAATCCTGCAACCGTGCCTCTTGATTGACCAGGTAAAAAGATTCCTCCAGGAGGCGCTTCCAAAAACCGTTGCCTTCAAAGTATCGCTTTCCGAGGGGCTCTGGAATATCGCCGGCAACATGACTCAGTTACACCAGGTTCTTGTAAATCTGTGTGTCAACGCACGCGATGCAATGCCCGAGGGAGGCGATCTTTCCTTGAGCGCGAAAAATTTTGTGGTTTGTGAACAGTTCGCAGCCAAGGTTCCTGAAGCCAAGGCGGGCCGTTATGTGCGGATCAACATCACCGACACAGGCACGGGCATCCCCCGTGAAATTTTGCAGAAAATTTTCGATCCCTTTTTCACCACCAAGGCCCAAGGCAAGGGCACCGGCCTCGGCCTCTCGACAGTGCTCGGGATTGTGAAAAGTCACGGCGGTTTTGTGACCATTGATTCCAAAATCCGGAAAGGCTCCAAATTCAGCGTCTATTTTCCCGCCACCGCGGAATCCCAGGCTCCCTCTGTTTTCCGGACACAGGCCCCAACCCCTCGCGGCAAAGGCGAGTTGATCCTCGTCGTTGATGACGAAATCTCCATCTGCAAAATGGCGAAGACGATCCTCACAAAAACCGGGTACAAAATTTTGACGGCGGCCCATGGAAAAGAGGCGCTCGAGCTTTTGAAGCAGCACGGCTCAGCCATCAAAGCGGTGCTCACAGATTTGGCGATGCCCGTAATGGACGGCGTAGCTCTAACCCGGGCTTTAAAGGCAACGCATCCGTCGCTCCCCATCATCGCCTCCACCGGGCTTGCTGCCGAACTGCGTTACAAGGAACTGCGCTGCTTGAACGTACAGTCCTTCCTTTCCAAACCCTACAGCGCCCAACAACTTCTGGCCGTTGTCCATCACGCGCTCAGCGGAACGCCCAAACGGGCGCGCTAATTCTCACGCCAGCGGCGCACGGGCCTACTTGATAAGCTCATCAAATTTCGCATCCGGCTTCATCCCAAGCTCCAGCGCCTTTTTGTAATATTTGCGGGCGCTTTCTTTATTGGGCGGCTGGCTGGTGGCGAGCAGCACAGCAAGGTTGTAATGCGCATCGCCATAGCCCGGGTCCAGCTGAATTGCCGTCTCCAGTTCTTTTAATGCCGCCTGCTGCCATCCCTTTTTCGCCGCCGCGATCCCCAGGAAATTATGCGCCGTGGCACTCTTGGAATTAACGGCCACGGATTGTGTCAGCGCACTGATGGCTTCATCGTATCTGGATTGCTGAAAATAGACGATTCCCAGCGTGGAATGGGCGAACGCATCGTCCGGCGCAAGCGCGATCACTTTTTTGAACGTCTCTTCGGCCCCCTTCAAATGCCCTGCCCGGAACCGGGCGACACCCAGGTTGGAGAGGGCATAAATGTTTTTGGGGGCCTGGCTGACGACCTTTTCATACGCGCGCTCCGCCGCAAGGTATTCGCCGCGATTGAATTTATCCTTGGCCTCCTTTGCGAGCGGCTGAAGCTCGGCTGGAATATTGGGCTGGGGCTCTGTGGTCACTTTGGGAACGCTCGCAGCGGCGTTGGCCGCAACGGGATGAGTCGGGAGCTCCCCCTCGATGGGACCCGGAGTGGGGGAACCGGAAGTAGGTGCTGCAATCGAAATCGAAAGTGCGCCGGGGGTATTGTCGATGATTTCCATCTGCGGCGCTTTGAAGAGCGATCGCTCGGCATCGGTAAGTTTAATTGCGGGTTGGCTCAGGAGACCGATTTGCTCGTTCAAAGCTTTCGAACGGACCTTCATCCGTTCCAGTTCGCCCAAAACCAGCTTACGGGATTGCTCCCGGCGGGCTTGTTCCTTGAGTTCCCGTAAAACGATCCCCCGCAGCAACTCGTTTTCCTGCATGAGCTTCGCTTGCTCCTCGCCCGCGGGCACCTTCACAGCGGCAGTGGCGGCATCGAGTTGTTTTTGCAAATCCGCGATAAGCGTCTGGTTCTTGTTCCCTTCTTTTTGGGTCAAGGCGAGTTGATCCTGCACGCTGGTAAGTTGCAATTTAAGCGCGGCGATCTGCTGATCTTTTGCGGGCGCAGCGCTGTTGAAATTCGCAATGGCTTTTTGCGCTTCCTCCAGTTTTTTCATCAACGACGCATTTTCGGCGAGCAGTTTTTCCACGTCTCCCTTGGCTTCATTGGCCTTGGCAAGTTGGGTGAGAGCGCTGTCGCGTTCGGCGGTGACGGTTTCCACTTTTTTCTGTGTCGCCACGAGCTGTTGGGTTGCCTTGGCCGCTTCCGCCTTGGCGGCTTCGCGCTCCTGCGCCATTGCGACAAGCTTTTGCTCGGCGGTTTCAAGCTCCGTGGCGAGTTGCGTGTTTTTGGAGGCGGCGTCATCCCGTTCCTGTGCCAGTTTGAGCGCCCGCCTGTGGATGAGTTCACCTTGTTCCTCGGCCACCTCGCGGTCCGCCTTGGCGTCTTCGAGGGAGCTGCGCAGCTTCTCCATTTGTTGTTTCAGCGCCTCTGTCTGGGCAATAACGGCCTTGTCTTTCTCCTGCGCCTGGTTTTCCATCTGCTTGCGCGTGGCCTCCACCTGCGCCTGAAGATCAGCTTCGCTGGCCTGCGCCCGGCTTAACTGGGCTTTGGCCTGGGCCGCTTCCGCCTTGACTGACTCCAACTCCGCTTGCAGTGTTTTGAGCGCCCCCTTGTCCCGCCCATTTGCCTCCTCGGAAGCTTGCTGGACCTGGGTCTTCAGGATTGCCTCTGTCTCCTTGGACTGGGCAAGCTGTTTGCGAACCACCGCTTCCTGCTCGCGTGCCTTCGCCGCCTCGGCATGGGCCGCTTCCACTTTCGCGGCCTCGGCTTTGCGGACTTTTTCCGTCTCCTCCCGGGAAAGCATGACGCTCCGATTGAGTTTACCGGTGGCTTCCTCAAGCTGGCTGGCGATGCGTTCTTTTTCGCGCTGCGCCGACTCCAGTTGCTGGCGGGATTGCTCGAGTTGCTGTTTGATGGCTGCCATCTGCGAGCGCATTTCCCGGGCCGCCCGATCAAAGGCATCCCCTCCCCCGGCATCAGGCGTCTGCACGCTGCGGGCCGGTGTATCATTGACCCCCGGCAGGAGATTCGGGTCGAGCCCCTGCTGCGGCAAAGGCGGCGGGACTGCAATGGGCGGGGCTTCCAGGGCGATCTTCTCTTCCAGCTTTTGGATCGCGTCGGCCACGCGCTTTCTCCGGTAAGCGACCACTTGCGGGTTCCAGTCCGGGCTGCGCTGTTGCAACTGGTCGAGAACGCTCCCGGCAAAACGGTATTTGGCGAGCGCGATCTTGAAGCTGCCCTGGCTTTCCAGCTTTTCCCCCTGCTGGGCACTCATATAGGCATTGAGAAAAATTTCGCCAGGGTCGCCGGAATCCGCGCGCCCGGCGGGGGCAAGCAAAAGGCAAAACACTATCACGAGGGAAGAAATCGGGGGGAACCGCATAATGGATAGAGGAACTTAAAGGAAAACCGGATTCCATGCAACCGCTAGAAAGAATGTCGTTGGAAAACCGTGAATTCTGAAGAATCCGCTTCCCCACCCGCCCGCCGCCTGTGTTAAATGCTTTGCTGTTATATCTTATGAAAACACCTATCAAAGTCGCTGTGACCGGGGCTGCCGGTCAAATTGGTATCGAAATCGAACCCGCTCTGCCCGCCCTGCAAGGCGTGGTGATGGAACTCCAGGATTGCGCGTTCCCGCTCCTGACCGGCATCGTTGCCACGGCGGACCTCAATGAAGGATTCCGCGGCGTCAATTGGGCGCTGCTCGTTGGTTCCGTTCCCCGCAAGGCCGGGATGGAACGCGGCGATCTGCTCGGCATCAACGGGAAAATCTTCACCGGCCAGGGCAAAGCCATCGAAGCCAATGCCGCCGCTGACGTGCGCATCCTCGTCGTGGGCAACCCATGCAACACGAACTGCCTCATCGCGATGAACAACGCCAAGAGCATCCCGTCCAACCGCTGGTTCGCCATGACCCGCCTGGACGAAAACCGCGCCAAGGCCCAGCTCGCCGCGCGCGCCGGAGTGCATGTCTCGGAAGTTTCCAATGTCGCCATCTGGGGCAACCACTCGGCGACACAATATCCCGATTTCTACAACGCCAAAATCGCAGGCAAACCAGCGACAGAGGTGATCACCGATGAAGCCTGGCTCAAGGACGTCTTCATCCCGACGGTCCAGCAGCGCGGCGCCGCAATCATCAAAGCGCGCGGCCTTTCCAGCGCTGCCAGCGCAGCCAACGGAGTCGTCGACACCGTCCGCTCCCTCACCACGCCGACTCCGGCGGGCGACTGGAACAGCGTTGCGGTGTGCAGCGACGGCTCCTATGGCATCGAGAAGGGCCTCATCGCCTCCTTCCCGATCCGCAGCAACGGTTCGGACTGGGAAATCGTGCAGGGCGTTCCCGTGAACGCTTTCTCGCAGGACCGCATCGACAAGACCGTTGCGGAGCTGAAGGAAGAAAAGGCGCTCGTCGCCGGTCTTCTCTAAAACGGTTTGATTTTAAACGCGGAGGGCTCCAAAGGCTCTCCGCGTTTTTATTTGCAGGGATTGGATTCCCGTTAAAACTTTACGTTCAGATCGACCTGATAAACCTGCACAGAATTGGCATCGGCCAGCCTCGCCCCAAATGTGGTTTGCCCGCCAATCAAATTTTTGCGCAGATTATCGGCGGTCGAGCCGGCAAGTTGGAGCACCACGGCATCTGTGAAATTGTAAGCCACGGAGGCCTTCCAGCCTTTCATGTTCAGGCGACTCAACGCCCAATCGGAGTCGTTCAGGTTGGGGTCGACCGCGGCAAGCCCCACCTGCCGGTAATTGAGCGCCAGAGACCAGTCGCCTTTCTTCACGTTCTCGCCCAACCGAAACCCGGCAAGCCATGAAAAGTTGTCTTTTCTGGAATGCGTTTCCACTGCACTAAAATCGACGATCCTTCCCGCGTTATCCCGAATGGGAAAAACATAGATGTCGTTGACCCGTTTGCCTCCAGAGGTGTTGTAAGTTCCGTCCCAGAGCAGTTTTATTTTCCAGCCGCAAAGCTTAAAGGAAACATCCCCCGGAAGCTGAATGAGCGAGAGATCCCGCGTCTCGCCCCAACCCGGCGGCAGTCCATCCGTGCCGGTGCCATTGATGATCTGGGCAAACCCTTGCTGGTTCCAGACGGTGTTTACTTGCGCGGCATTGTAGGTGAGGAAGGCCGGGGCGAGCGTCAGTTTGACATCCTTGCAGAATTTATACGTGAAGAGCAGTTGCTCTTCGAAGAGATAGGCGTCCGTGTTGAAGCCGGAGGGATTATATTCCTGGTTATCATCAAAAATAAATTGCCCGGCGATCAGGCTCAGCGTCCAAGGGCACTCAACCGGCGAACATTTTACAGAGAGCACCGTCTTGCCATCGGGTGCATATTCCACCGTCTCCTGTTCCCCGCAGCTAAAGAGTTTGTGAAACTTGAACACCTCCACCAAACCGGACGGGTTGATGTCGGGGTCCCACACCATTTCGGTGCTATAAAAGGGGTTGGGCTGCTTGCCTGCAATCAACGTCAGCCAATCCGCGGCGTTCCACCCGACATACGCGCGGCTGATATAAATGGGGTAATTCTGGAAACCGCCATCAAAGGTTTGATTCGAACCATCCGAAGTGATGCCGCTTTGCAATTGGACCCCGCCAAACCAGTTATCCTTGAGCTTGAAATCGGCGCTCAAGCGCAACCGAAAGCGCCACCGGTCACGCTGATCGCCATGCCCCGGGTCCAGAAAACGGCCATGCGCGCGATCGGGGAAGAGCACGCCACCCACACCAACAAAACCGGGGTCCGGCACAAAGCGCCCAATCTGGGGATCGACATTGTCATATTGAAAGCGCAACCGGGCATCACCATAAATCGTAAGCTCCGTCACCGGCGTGCTGATCTTGATCCTGTCGGCGGAAGATTTTTCCCTTTCTTTGATGAGGTCCGCGCGCAGACAGTCCGCCTCTTGGGGGGTGAGGATTTTTTTGCAAACCAGCACATCAATTAACGCGCTGCTCTCGGTTTGCGCTGGGGCTTGCCCCATACAAATCAGCAGAAGGGCAAAACAAAGGAAAATTTTTATCATTGGGACCGGGGTATTCGTGCGCCGCAGCTTTGCCGTATGTTTGGAAATGGATCGCCCTCCCTAGGATTTTACAATCAACAAGGGATAAGGGACATACTTTATCAGGCTAGCCGGAATTTTTCCAAGGTTCAACGGAAATTCAGACCGCACTGCCCCCCCGGTGGCAGTGTCCCGTCTGCTCCGGGGGCATGCAAAAGAATTACATGTTTTTACTGCCAGGGCGTTCCACTCCGACCCCGCGCACATAGACCATCTCGCCGCCCAGCCAGCCGGAAATACAGATCAACACGATCCCTGCAATCGATAACCCAAACGGAAGGTTGGAAGTCGGTTCCCGGTGCATGCGC
>JAPLTE010000013.1 GCA_026398235.1 Verrucomicrobiota bacterium | reverse complement strand
GTTGTTGCCCCGCTGCGGGAAGTGTGGCGCACAGCGCCATATCTTCATGACGGAAGAGCACCCACCTTACATGAAGCAATTATTAGTCATTGTTCAAAGGCCAGAAACTTAACGACCGCTGAATTGAGTGACCTCATTGAATTTGTAGGATCTCTATAATCATCAAAAAGGAAAGACAAAATGAATACCTCCCATCAAACATTGCCCTTAATTGTGGCTTTTTGTATGAGTTTGCGCGCAATTTCTGTCGCCACCCTGCTGGCTCTAACAGCAACTGCGGCAGAAGTGCCCGCACCTATGCGGTTATTGGTCAGCGATCACCGACCCAATCGCCTGGCTATCATCAACACCACCGACGGCAGGCTTGAATGGGAATATCCCTGCAAGCATCCCCAGGATTGCCATTGGTTGCCGGATGGAACCATCCTTGCGGCGGTGGGCTACGAAGCTCAAATTATCAAACCCGATCTGGCCGCTGGAAAAGGAGGCGAAGTGATATGGAGCGTTAAGCCAGGAGGAGAAGTGCCGGTGGCTCAACCACTTCCCGACGGTGGCATCATGGTCGCTTGTAGTCCCGGCACCAAAGGTCTGATCATTGAGTTTGACAAGGATCGCAAGGAGGTGCGGAGGATGGAGGTGACGACCAAAACTAGGGGCCACAGCCAATACCGCTTCTGTCGTAAAACTCCACAAGGGACCTATTTGATTCCTTCAGTGGGAGACGGGATACTCTACGAGATCGACAGCACCGGCAAGGTGCTCTGGAATTTGCCGCTGGCTCGCGTCTGTGCCGCTGAAAGGCTGGCGGATGGCTCCACCCTGGTCGCCGGAGCGGGTACGATCCGCTGTTATGACAAGGATCGCAAGGAACAGTGGGTGCTCTCGGGCGAGGATATGAATCTCAATCCTGGCACTCTGGCTGGCATGCATTTACTTCCTGATGGTGGCTTCGTGGTCGCCAACTGGGGGAAGAGAGGTGAGCAACCGAAAAATGCTTCAGCCATCGCCATCGGCGCCGACCGTCGTGTACTTTGGCGACTGAACCATGCCATGATCGGTAGCGCTGGCTACGTGCAGCCTCTCGGCACTGTGTCATTGGGAGCGAAGAGTAATACAGGCGGCGATGAGGATGCTGGCGACTCGGAGGATTCCCCTATCCCAGTCGTGAGGGCGAACGTGAATGCAAGTAAGGCGTTGCGCGATGAGAAGGTCCCAGATGCTGGGATCAAGTTTGAATCCTGGCATAGCGTCGGGCCGTTCAAGGATGAGCTCTTTGGTCTATTTTCACGGAGTTACAATACGCCGTTTGGCCCGGAATCGAACCTGGTGGCACTGGCGAGTTCGCTGGGAGACCTGAAAGTGGCTTACCGTTCCGCAGACCTACCAGGTGAAGAGGACGTCACTAGAAATTGGAAAGAACAGAAGGATTGGAGGGACGGTTACTGGTGTGAGATGCCACAGGGCCCGACACCGGGAAGGAATGAAGTGGTCTATGCGTATCGCACCATTACGGTTCATAAAGACACCACGATTCAAGCTCGAATTCTTGCCCAGGATGCAGCAAAAATTTGGCTGAATGGCATCGAGATTCATAGTGTTTATGGTAAGCCCCATACATTCATGCGTGAACTGGTTGAAGGAACTTTCGACATGCCGCTAAAAGCGGGTGACAACCGTTTATTGATCAAGATTGCGGCATACCATGGGCGACGCGGGTTTGCACTTGTCATGCACGGCATTACGCCAGAACCAGCTGATTTTCGGCGTCTTGCCCTTGATACTTCGAGCGAGAATCGCTTCAAGCCCGGCTATGAACCCTATGCATCGTCAGGCCGTAATTCCACCCATGCCGCACCGGAAAAAACCGTCGCAAAGACCTTTGCCACCGCGCTGGAGCAGTTGAATAATTTTCACTTTGAGGTCAAACCGTTTCCCGCCTATGATCCGCCCAGACTTAAAATGGTCGAAATACTGGACCAGCAGCACGCGGCGACTCCACAAGGAGAAAAATACATCAGAAGACTAACAAAACTTAGAGAACAGACAGAAAAGGCTCTTTCAAATCTAAGCGCTGGTCATGTTAGTGCAGAGAATGACG
Organism: Verrucomicrobiota bacterium; assembly: GCA_026398235.1. Classification (GTDB taxonomy): domain Bacteria; phylum Verrucomicrobiota; class Verrucomicrobiia; order Chthoniobacterales; family Chthoniobacteraceae; genus UBA695. Next base: position 3,043 of record JAPLTE010000013.1, on the reverse strand, counting down.
TGGCAGCGGCAGCTGCGGCTCATGACAGTTTCTGGAACGAAGAGATCAGGTCGCTAGGCCCGATTGCTTTTATCCGGCGACCTTTAGCCGACATCAACACTGTATCGCCGTATAACGTAAAACCGGTTTCCCCGTCCGAAATCTGCGTGTTTGACCCTACCAAGCCGAATGAACCTCCAATGGTCATTTATCGCGATGAGAAGGGTTCAGTGTACGACCTGAACATCTCGTATGATGCCACTACACTTTTTTTCTCAGCAACGCGCAAAGGGGTCAAGGGCGGTTGGCATATTTATGAGATTGGCGTTGATGGCAAGAACCTGAAGCAGATAACAAGTGGTGATTGCAATGATATCAGCCCGCTTCTGCTGCCAAGCGGAGAGCTGATATTCGTATCGGACAGGGCGAAGAACCGCCTTGTTTGCCAGAAACATCTGGCCGGCGTCCTGTATACGTGCAAGCGTGATGGCCAAAATGTACGCAAGGTGTCGGCCAATACGCTTTCGGACCACACGCCGCAGATTCTCAATGACGGGCGCGTACTGTTCACACGCTGGGATTACGGCGTGAATGTGAATGTATTCAGCCGCCAGGCGCTCTGGAGCATGAACCCGGATGGAACGCAACTGCAGCTGTTTTTCGGAAACAGCATCGAGGATCCCGCAGGTTTCTACCAAGCGCGGTCTATCCCAGGGCGGCAGGAAATTATTTGCACGTTTGGCCCCCACCACAAGAATCATGCCGGTTCGCTCGGAATGGTCTGGAACGGGAATGGCCTTGAAGCCCCGCGAGGGGAAGGATTGCGCTGGGTTTCGCGCGAATTGCCAGTGACAGACGACATGCCTTTCCCCCACGGATACCAGCATCCTTGGCCGGTTAACGAGCGTCAATTCCTGGTTTCGTATGGCGGCGATGGTGAGAAAAGGAACAGGATTTACCTAATAGACGATCGCGGCAACAAGCGATGTGTTTACGAAGACGATGAACTGGGATGCTGGTGGCCGATACAGCTGGTGCCGCGCACCGTGCCACCCGTGATTCCGTCGCGTTCGAATAACCCGGAGTATACCTATCGCGACCCTATGGATGTGAACAGCTCGCCCGCAGACACCTGGGGAACTCTTCTGGCGTTCAATATCTACGACGGCTTGCCGAACTATGTAAAGCGTGGGGAGATCAAGCACCTGCAGATCATGGAACAGGTGCCAAAGACTCATCCTAAGATTGCTCCGGAAGCATGGGGCGATAGCCCGATCATCGGAAGAGGCACATACTTCGTGCGGCGGCTCCTTGGGATGGTGCCTGTGGAGTCTGATGGGAGTGCTCACTTCCTTGTTCCCGCAAATCGAGATATTTCCATTAATGCGCTGGATTCTGACGGTCGTGTTGTACAGATGATGAAAACAACAACACAGGTGATGCCGGGCGAGATAACAAGTTGTACCGGTTGCCACGAACACGACAGGAGGGCTCCGAGAAATGATACGAAAGCGAAAGCGGCAGGATTGTCGGCATTTAAGCCAGCTCCTCCGCCCGAGTGGGGGACGGATGGAATTATTGATTATGTCAAGGTGGTCCAGCCGGTCTTTGATAAGCACTGCGTGAAATGTCACAGCGGTCCGCAACCGAAGGGTGGAGTTGATTTTTCGGGTGACGTGACTCGCTACTTTAACATGTCTTACAATACGCTTTGTGACCGTGGGCTGGTGTTTTATGCAAACCTGGCAGGAGAGCCGCCGATGAAATCAACTCCCATGGCTTTCGGGTCGCAGGTGAGTAGGATTCGAAAATTCATTGAGACCGATCACAGTGGTAAAATTCTACCGTTAGAGGACCGGCAGAGAATTTATACTTGGATCGACGCCGACATTCCCTTTTATGGAACCTATGCCCATACCAGTGAGAACCGCAAATTAACTGGGTATCGTGATCGATGGCATGTTGGAACCGAGTCGGACTGGTTCAAGAAGGAGTTCATGCCGACATTCGAGAAACGATGCGTAGGCTGTCACCAGCGCACGGTTGATTGCACGCAGCCTTATGCCACACTCTCGATCATGGCCAAGGTGACAAGCAAGGTTTGGCCGGACTGGGCTTACATGTCCTATTTCTTCGGCTCTCGGGACCGCATTGCGGCGTACGCGGGCCCGGCCTACCGGGTCAACCTCACCCATCCCGAGTGGAGCCAGATGTTAACCGCACCGCTCGCGAAAGATGCCGGCGGGTTGGGATTGTGCAAAGAGAAGGATGGCGAGCCTGTGTATAAAGACAAGAATGACCCGGATTATGCGGTCATGCTCAAGGCCTTGCAGCATGGGCACGAGATTCTGAAGGCAAACCCAATTGATACGCCTCCACCCAACTACATGAAAGGTGAGAAGGAATAGCTTGTGAATAATAGACCCTCCAGGAATCACCGTATTCTGCGTTGGCCCTCGTTTTGCGAACATCATTTCACTTTTGAGAGCCGGGGAATTTCTTTGCCCTTCGAAGAACTGGATCACCTCTTGCGGTCAACGCAGGCGCACCTGGTTGCGCTAACGGTCCTGGGCGGCAGATCAAATTTCCGCGCCTTCGCGCATGAAGCGGAACGGCGGGGTTGGCCATGGATGGGATTGGACCACATCACCGGCGATCCGTTGGCGGAACCTTCTTTTCAGGCCATCGCTATTTCAGGCCCGACAGTAAAAGCCATCGAGGCGGATGGGCGCGTCCTGGGTTTCATATGGACGGACAAGCATGCCACGCACTGCGGCCTGGGCGGCGTGGTTTCGGCAAAGGACGATCGCCGCGCTTGAAGCCGGACTGGAGCATTTCGCCCGAACGATCGGCCGCCCTGAACTGAAGCATGCCGGACTGATTTTTACCGGCCTGTCGGCCTCCGGGCGTCAGGCCATCTATTTGGGGAACGCGCTGGCCGCACGGACCATAGCGGTCATTGCCTATAGCCCCGCCACCAACCTGCCCAACCCGCTGGACGCCAGCGTTCCTGTGCTTATCAACATGGGCGGCCTCGATCTCAAGTTTGGGAACCCGATCCACC
>JAPLTE010000120.1 GCA_026398235.1 Verrucomicrobiota bacterium | reverse complement strand
GATAGGACAGGCCGTTGCCGCTGTTATAGAGTTGCGCGATTTCGAGGTCGGAAAGCACGCGCTGCCAGACGCCCGCTTCATCCATGCACCCGACGAGGAACCCGTCTGCCAAGCCGAGCTGAAACCCGTTGACGGTCGGGTTGGGAGCAAAGCTCGAATCCGAACCCGTCATCAGGCCATCCACCCAAAGTTGCATTGTCTGGGTGGCAACATCGAAAGTGAGCGCATAATGATGCCATCCAGTATCCAATGGGGCCGGGGCGAATACATTGGCGTAGCTGCCGGTCCAGTGGACAATATACCAGCCTTCCGGGCCCACCGTGTCTGTGTACCAAAGATCTAAATGCAAACTCCCCTGCCGGTCCACAAAACCAATACCAGGGCCGTTGACGCTTTGATCTAACTGGGCAGAAGGATCGAATTGCGCCCAAAACGAAATCGAGAACGATTTCCCGTCCATCGCTTCGTATAACGGTACCCCAGAGAGATAATTTGAGCCGTTAAACTGCGCTGCATTCCCTATCTTCCCGGGTACAAAAGTTGTGGAATTGATATCAGTTAAATCATACCCATTGCCCGTAGCGTCCAAGCGCACCCCGGTCTCTTCGTCGAGATTCCAATAGGCGAGCAAGTCATTGCTCAACAAAGAAGCACCCCCCGTGCGCGTGCCCACTTGGACATAGCCGGTCTCTTGATCGAGCAGCGTGGTATCAAGCACTTGGTAAACCGCCCGCGTGTCCGCCTGCTCCACCAAATCGCCCACGCGAACCTGTTCCCCCGTCAAAGCGAGCCGTGCCGAAGCGTCATTTACTTGGAAGAATTTGCTTGTCGTGCTTTGCGGGATCGCTGGCAACTGATTGGACGGGACCTTCCCGTCTGCTCCCAGCGTTGCCACGCCGTTTGCGGCTCCAGCATCAAGTGAGGCCGCAGTGCCCAGCACTGGGAGCTGTGGAATCTCGCTTCTAAGCGCAATCTTGGAAGGGACGGGATAAAGCTCGGGATCGGGCGAAGGAATGGGATTCTCGTCTGTTAAAGGCGACTCGATAATCACAGGGAAGGTGGTGGAACGAAACTTTTGCCCGCCGAAACTCCACGTCACCTCGGCGCTCGCATCCAACTGTGCCAGGTCATTGACTTGAACTTGATCGCAAATCCCTAAAGCGCTCAAGAGCGCTGCGGTCGCGCAATTGAGCAGGCCAAAATAAAGGTTTCCGGTCCCGACAATGAATACGTTATTGTTTGCGGGGTTTGAGGGCATATTCGATCACCGCGCCCTCTGGCAGAGGCACAGGCTGCGAGTTGCGGGTGAAACTAATCTCGACCGGATTAAAACAGCCCGCCTTAAATCGCAACGGAGCGGGCTGAGTGATAACGGCCTGGGTGTCGAGATTGACGGTGATCTTCACGCCGAGTGTGTCGTGTCAACTCCAGTTACCTACGGGGCAGGTCCCCGTGCGAAAGCCCGCCTTTAACTCCATCCAGCAACCGCATTTCTGGCAACGGCGATCCGCCATGATGAAATACTCGCATGCCTCGCAGGTAGTGATGCGGGCAGCATTCGTCGAATCATCGACCGCCGCTTCACCCGAGAGTGCTGCTCCACATTCCGCGACTATGGCACCAGAAGCGGATTTGATCTGTGAAATGAGCGGCGGTGGCGAGAACTGGGCGCGCAAAGCGGCGAAGGCGCTTTCGGAAAGTTCGAGGTTGTCGCCGACAACGGTGCCAGCCGCGATGCATGCATCGTAATAACCGGGCGCTTTGAGGGTGGCTGCGGATTGGAGCTTGGAGAAAGGGATCGTGATCATGGAGTGTCGAGCGCGTCAATCATTGCTTGGGTGATTGGGAAGGTGAAAGGACCGCGATCTCCACCATCCTCGCCGTTGTTCAGATTGGTCGTCCCCACTGCAACGGAATGCCCGTTGTGCCAAAGCGTGATGTTGAAAATGGCGGCATCGCATTGATGGCCTCCGGGGCATGGGCCATCGGTGTTGCTGTAGCGGACAGTCACCGTGCATCCGGCTGTAACGACCACGCCAGCGCCCAGCCCGAGAGAACCCTGATTTGGGCAGCCATCGTAAACGAGCGCCCCCGAAGCGTCCCGAATTGTCACCCATCCGACGCCGGTGTGGCAATAGCCGCCCTCGACCGCACAATCAAACGCGAGCGAATATTGGCACCACGGTGCGATATCGGCGCTGGCCGTGGTCTGAAGATCAGGCGCACCGCTGGCCCAAGCCCGAGCAGTGAAAGTGAGTGTGCTACCCGGACGCGCTGGGAGCGGATCGGTCCATTGGAATCCGTAAGAACCGCCCGGTCCGAGGCTGCAAGTGGCAAAAGTGCTCGGGCCGTTTTTGACGGAAACAAAGAAGATACTCGGGCCATTGTAATTGGTCGGCTGCGAGATCGATACCGTCCCCGTGAAGATCGGATTTACAAAATCCGTCGGGTAATTGCCGCGATTATAGCACGAATCTTGGCTATCCTGAATCGAGAGGCTCAGTGTCGGCCAGGTGATGTTCTGCGGATCGCGCCGGGGCGTATTGCTCCCGCTTCCACCGCCACCGCCGCCTCCCCCACCGCCCGAGCCGGTCTGCCCTCCACCTGAACCACCGGTGGGAGGCGAGGAAGGATCGACGGGCGTGGACGGAGTGGGATCAGTCGGCGTTGTTGGAGAGGTGGGGGTGTACGGCAGCGGACACCCATTTGTGCCGGTGCCTGCGGTAGTGCCAGAGGTGACGCATTCGGGCGGAAGATTCGTCCAATCCACCGCGTTGAACTCGTTGCTACCGAAATCGGTGTTTTGCACCACTCGCTTGGTGCCATCGGAAAGGATCAGCCAGATCAACCCGCCCGTCCATCGTTCCAGCCAACGATCCGTCCATGCAGAACGGCGCACGCGCCAGCCTACATTGAGAGCGGCTTTCGCTGTCGGCCAATCAAAGAGTTGGGAGGCGCTCATGTGTTAATGGCCCGCTCCAGCAGCATCGTGAAAATCTGCGAGCTGCGGTGGATCGTGGCCGGGGTGAGATTGGTGTCGGTCTGCTGCAACTCGATCTGGATTTCGCACGGAGCCGAAAGCAGCGTGATGAGTTGGGAGTCGTCTGTAGTCGTTGTTGAAGCGGCGTCGCCCACCGCTGCCGAGGCTTCATAGTCAGCGAGTGCGCCTTGGAGCTTGGTCGGGTCGAGATAAACCAGAGTGCGCCACCGGGTGCGCTCATAGGAGCCGAGCTTGGTGAATGAGCCGTTGCTCAGGATCAAGCGGGCATCGGATTCAAATTCCTTGATCCCGAACGCAATGCCTGTCACCGGCAAATCCAAGAGTTCACCGCTCTTTTGCAAACCGATCAGGAGCGGCAGGTAGTCCCCGCTCTTGCCGTGGAGTTTTCCATCCGCTGCGGTTGGAAATGTCACCGCGCCGGAAATGAGATCAATGTTCACCTCAATGCCGACATCCGTGACATATCCTGCATCGTCGATCCCGAACGTGACCGGCAGCGTGGCCGTGCCGTTGCTGTTGGTGAATTTGATCGTGGTGTTGTAAACGCCCGGTGTGGTGGGCATGCCGGTAATCAGCCCGGTCGTTGCGTTGATGCTCAACCCGGCAGGCAGATTGGCGCATGACCAGGTGCCGGTCTGCCCGTCGGTGGTGGCGCACTGGTAGGCCACGTATTGTCCCGTGGTGAACCCGAGCACGCTGGTGTTGGGATTGATAGTGGCAGCGGACATAAATTATGCGATGGAGGCTTGGAGGTCGCCGGAAGACGGTTTGACGAGTTGATAAACCACCCAGCCGCGAGCGGTGGGGACGCTGTTTTCCGTGTCGAATTCAATCAGTCGGGCGCGGAGCGCGAAGTTGGCGAAAGCAGGCGCGGCGGTGTTGGCGTTTTCCAAGCCACCGTAGAGGGATCGGTCACAAGTGATCACACCCAACTTGCTGCGATAGACGTTGCATCCGGCGTAGCAGAGCGTTGCCGTGGGCGTGAGGATCAGCCGCTGTTTGAGGATCGGATTGGCCGTGTCCCACACCACGTTGAGCAGGTTGGTTTCCGGGTTGCCGTCGGTTTCCAAAGGTGCCTCGCCCTTTTCAATGACCAGCATCCATTGAGCCTGCGAGGCCGCTTTGACGAGCTGCGTGCTCACGCCAAACTCCACTTTGAGCGTTTTGCCCACGCCGAGCATTTTCTCGTTGATGTAAAGATTCCAGAGCGTCCGCTCAAACGCGCCGGGAAAATAGCTGATCGTGGTTCCCACCCGGTTTGCCCGGAAGAGGATGCGCCCGTCGCTGGCAAAGTGGCCGCTGTTGGGCACGGTGTTGCTGCCGCGCACCATGCCGCCGCCAGGAATTTGCAAATCCGCGCCCGTGTTATTCTGTAAAACGATCCCCGTGGCTGGACTGGGGAGCGGCAGTGCTGTGAACGAAGTCACGCTGGCCGTGTGAACGGCGGGGAGCATGTAGGGCGCTCGGGCCGAGAGCTTGGTGGAATCGACGCCGGAATCGCCAAACACACCGCTGGTGGAACCCGTGAGGAAGAGCACTTCCTTGATGGTGGAAATCGGGATGGTAAACGACCCGGAGTCCGATGCCGTGGAATTCACCGCGCCGAGATTTGGCACGATGGCTTCGAGCGCCGTCACGCGGTTGCGCAGGCTGTCCAAATCCGCCACCAGATCGATAATCTGGTCGATGGTGTGCGTGTGCGCCTGAAATGCGCTCTTTGGCCCGGCGCTGGTGATCGTGACGGCAAATGCGTTTGCTGCCGGTGGATCGACCTGATCGGGAAACGTGATCGTGAGCGAGTTGGTATCGGCAAACGAGACGCCGTAATCGGTATCGCGCACTTTGTGACCGTTGCTGGTGTTCTCGCGCAGCGTGAGATGGAGTGCGTCGGTGCCAAGGTTGTGGTCGATGGTGAACCCACGCGCAATGCCATCGCCAATCACGCCGACGTAGTGTTGCGAGCCGGTAATGATCTGATCGCGGGTGAACGGGATGTAGTCGCGCGGCTGCGGCGGGCGCAGCCAATCGATGCCTGCCGCTGCGGCCATTTCATGCCATTGCAATTCGCGGACGATGGTCACGCTCTCGCGGAACAGCGTAATAATCTTGCCGGGCGTTTCGGGCGGGTCGTCGTCGTTGGCAATCTCAAGCTCCAATTCAAATTGCGCGGTAACGCTCGCCACGTCGCGCAATGCCGCGAACACCTCGGCGGTGTTGAGATCGAGCGAGAACGTCAAATCGCCTGGCTCAACGCTGCCCACCTCTGCCACGAGCAAATCCTGCGGCATGCCTGCCAACGGTCCCTTGAATTCGACGTAGGCATTGTAGGCCTCGGGATTCGTGACAGCGAACCGGGTTTGACCGTCCGTGAAAAGGTTGTTGAGCGCCTGTTCAATCGCCGTGGCGTCGTCGTCCTGCGAAAGCATGATCGTGGCTCGCCCCTCGAACTTCAGATAGTAGGTGCCGCTGAAGCCTGCGGGAACTTTCACCGCCTGGACTTCGTTGACGATGTAATCCACCCCGGCTTCGGAATAGGTATTCCCGGCGCGAATCCTGCGCACGCTCGGCGGATCGGCCAGTACCCGTTCGCTCAAGCCCGTGTAGGCGATGGGCGCTTGCAGGAGACGCAATTCATGCCACCAGCGTCCGTTTTGCTGAAAGGGACGCACCCGGACGAAGCTAACGGGAACGAGGAGATTGTCGGCGGCTTGGAGCGGGACGGATGTGTTGCTCCCAAAACGGACCATCCAGCAGCCGGGAGAGGTTTCAAACACATGCTCCACCCCGCCATACGTCGCTGTTTCTGGCAGCGCGGTCAGCAGCGGTTTCAGGACGGCATGGTTGGAATTGAAATCAATGAGCGGTGTGGGTGTTCCATGTGCGCCAATACGTAAGGAGAACTGCCCGGATTGCGGGGCCGTGCTGACGTTGCCAATGGAACCGCGCAATGAGCGCACATTGCGCTGAACCACTTGGGGCGAGCCGGTTTCCGCCCGGTCGAGCAGTCGCAACGAGAACGTCACAACGTCACCCTGCACCAGCGAGGGCAAGATCGCCACCGCACCCGCCGAGTCGGTTAAACGTCGGGTGGTGAGGTCGCCATAGATCAGGAACTTTTGCATCTCGCCGAGTGGCGGGATGTCAAATTGAGGTAGAGTAGTAAAGTCTTGCGCGGCGGGGGTGACCGAAGGAATATGATTTAATGATGAGGACCATTATTCTGCTGTGCTGCTTGATGCTTCTTGCGTGTTCAAAACTATCCGCTGCGGAACCGAATCCGTTGGAAATATTAGCAAAACAAGGAGACGTCGCAGCGCAGGCCAACCTCGCCGCCATGTATGCAAAAGGTCGAGGTGTTCCAAAAGACGAGGCAAAAGCTTTTGAATGGCTCCAAAAATCCGCTGCTCAAGGATATGCTGAGGCTCAGTGCCAGCTCGGGGTTATGTATTTCAACGGCACGGGCGTATCTAAGGATGAATCGAAAGCGTTTGAGTGGTTTCAAAAATCCGCTGCTCAAGGATATGCGAAGGCTCAGAATAACCTCGGGTTCTCGTATGCCAATGGAGAAGGCGTTCCCAAAGACGAAGTAAAAGCTGTTGAATGGTATCGAAAAGCCGCTACTCAAGGAGATGCTGTTGCTCAACGCTCACTCGGGGGTATGTATGCGAGCGGCACAGGCGTTCCAAAAGACACAAAAAAAGCCATCGAATGGTTACAAAAATCCGCCGTTCAAGGAGATTCCCTGGCTCAGTACCACCTCGGCTTCACGTATGCCTACGGCAAAGGAGTTCCGATAGACGATGCAAAAGCGGTTGACTGGTTTCAAATGGCTGCCGATCAAGGAAACGCTGATGCGCAGCACGCACTTGAGACCATGTGTTTCGGCGTAGCCGATCCGAAGAGCAAAGCAAAAGCCGTTAAATGGTTCCAAAAAGCCGCCGCGCAAGGAAATCCCATAGCTCAGTATGACCTCGGACTTATGTATATCGGCGGCGAAGGTGTTCCTGAGAACGAAGCCAAAGCCATTGAGTGGTTCCAAAAAGCCGCTGATCAGGGAAATGCAAAAGCGCAGAGCGCACTCGGGGCCGCGTATGACGAGGGCACTGGCGTGCCAAAAGACAAGGCAAAAGCCGTTGAATGGTATCAAAAAGCGGCCCTCCAAGGAGATACCGACGCTCAACTCGGTCTCGGACTCATGTATGCCAACGGCAGAGGCGTGCCCAAGGACGATGTTTGGGCTTATGTTTGGGCTAACATAGCCGCTGTAGGCGGTGATCAAGTCGCATCTCAGGCAAGAGACAAGATGGAACAAATGCTGACTTTCGAACAAAAAACCAAAGCTGAAAAACTTTCAACAGAGCTACTAGAAAAAATTCACAAAAAATAACAACACCTTGAACGGCAGCCGTTTTCCTGCCTTTCAGCACGAACATCCCGGCTGAACCCGCATTAGGCGGGCGTTCCACTTTCCTTGTCTGCAACCCTCCCAAAGACCGTCGGATCGAACCGAATCACTTGATAGGGAAACGCGGGATCGAGCGCCTGATCTTCTTCCGGCGTCCCGGCTTTTTCCCGGCGCGCGTCTGCCTGCCTGGCGGCATTGGTTGTGGGATCGAGGGCTGTGCTCATAACGTCCAGAAATAGCCGCGCATGCTGGTTTCATTGAGGCCATTCATCACGTCGGCATAGGCGTCGTTGATCGGCGCGAGCATCGAATTGCCTATGGAATCGAGCAACCCGAACGCCAGGCCGGTATGAATCGTGATTGGTTGCGGGTTCGTGTAGTTGAACTCGTTCACGTTGGCGTAGCCGAGGTTCCAGAACACGAAATGCTGTGTGTAGGGCTGCCAGGTCGGGCCGGGCTGAGTGTCGTCCCCTTCATCCGGCGGCGAGAGCAGCCAGAGCGTGCCGAGCAAAAGCTGGTCGAAGTTCGGTTCATCCATCGTCCCCATCATGCGATCCAGCATGGTAGGATATTGCACGGCTGTGTATTTGGGAACGGTCTGGATGCGGTAGGGATAACTGTTGAGAGCCGACGTGAATGCCGGGGAGTGAATGACCAGATTCCCTGTGGTTGGATCGGCAAAGAAAGTGTCCGTGCGGACACCCATGTGGTCAATGTGCAGCAAAACATCCGCCGCCATGAGTCGCCGCGTGCCGTATTGTTCGGGAAAGAGCGCCACCTCCACCTGCGCGTTTCCCTCCAGCGTGCCTGACAAGGCGGGGTCTGGTTCCAGCGGCTTGCGAGCGCCGAACTTTTTGAATAGCGCCGGGTAATGGCCGTTCATGCCCGTGGCATCCCGGAATGAGCTGATTTTAAGCGTTGGTGTGGGATCAGCGGTCAATGGTTTGTCCGACGAACCAATTGCCGCTTCCGCGCCATTCACGAACCCCGGTGTGATCGTGACGCTCCAATGGCCGTCCCCGTTGTCATCTTCAACCCACCGGGGATGCAGTTTCCACGGATGGATCCAGTCGGGCGGCGGCGCACCAGATGAAACAACCACCCCGGCGGTCGTCTCACGGATGCGCGAACGCAGCCCCGGCAGAGGCTTGGAGCGCCGAATCGCCGCCATGACATCGTTGTAGGCTCTGGCAGGAAAGTTGAACATCAGCAGGGAAAGAAGAAGTGGCGCACGCGCCTTTCCTCCGTGGTGCCAGATGGGAACAACGCGGCATGGCGCAGATTGAAATAGGCGATCTGGAATGCGGTAATATCCCCGCTCTCCTTATGTCGAAGCTGTACCAATGGGCATCGGGTTTTGCGGCCAGAGAGTGCGGGTGGAAGCAACGGCGTCGTTCCGTCACCTGGATTATCGGGATTGGCGTCATTGAGCCGGGCCACCTGCACAATCTTGGCGGTCTTGGTGTTCCAACGCTCGTCACACTCGATCTCCACGCAAATCAAACTCTGCCCGTCCTTTGTGAACCGGCTGGACGCGATGGTCAGCTTGGGCGGGTCGGGATTCTTTTTGTCGCCTGACATCAGCCGGTCGCCGATCTTCGGCTCGATCCCGTCCACCAATCCACGCCGCAAGGTGGCTTCCTTTCCATTCAGTGCGATGCGCCAGGGATGATCCCATGCGGCGGCATCGGCATCGAAGTTAATGATCGTGCCGAACGGCATCTCACGCAGCCTGACGCCAACGCCAGGCAGCAAACGCCGCGCGGCCACCGCTGCCTTGAGGTTGTTCCAAAAGGCAGCCAGCTTGGGGATGGGATCGCCGGGGTGAACATCATCAAACATGCTCAGAGCCCTCCGCTGCTTTCGTTATTGGATTCCCCAAGCTGCCCGGTGCTGTAGATTTCCGTGAACCACCCGAGCGGGCCGGAGAGCATGTATTCCAGACTGATCTCGATGCTGTTGCCGCGCATCCGCACCTTGGGCGCGAGCTTGAGCCAGTTGCGCTTTCCAAGGTTCGGCAGGTTGAACTTACCGATGGACGGCGGCGTTTGCACCGTCCCCACGCCAAAGAAGATCGAGCTTGGAACCGTGGTGGAGGAATAGCTGACGCGATAGATCGCACCGGCTACCAGCCACGATTCCACGCCA
>JAPLTE010000071.1 GCA_026398235.1 Verrucomicrobiota bacterium | reverse complement strand
TCGCCGGCGGCTATGCGAACACCAACATCAGCACCGAAGGGGTCAGCAGCAGCGGCACGGTGAACAGCTACCAAGGCGCGTTTTATGGCAGCTATAGCCCGAGCGCGTTCTACCTCCAGGGGCTGGCCGGCTATGCCTACAACGACAACACCATGACCCGGACGATCAGCTTTCCCGGCGTCAGCAGCGTCGCCAACGGCAGCACCTCGTCCAACCAGTTCCTGGGCGCCGTCGAAACCGGCTACGCATTTCCCGTGGCGAAGGCGATGTCGGTCACCCCATTCTTGGGGCTGCAGGGCACGACCGCCAACCAGGCCAGTTTCACCGAGACGGGCGCCGGAACGCTGAACGACGCCATTGTCGGCCTCGCCAGCCCCCTCTCGCCCCTGGCCCGCGCGGGCTGGGCGCACGAGTACGCCGACACAGCGCGCCCGATGACGGCCAGTTTCGCGGGGGCGCCCGGCGCGGGCTTCACCGTGGACGGCGCCCAGATGGCGCGCAACAGCGCCGTCGTCGCCGTGGGCGCGACGACAAAGCTGACCAACAGCCTGTCTTTCCTCTTGCGCTATGACGGCGACGTCAACGGCTCCGACAACGCCCACGCGGTGACGGGGCGCCTCAGCCTCACTTGGTAAGACCAAGATCGCTAGAGCTTCGCGACGAAAGCGTGCGAGAGGTAGAAGAGCATCGACAGGCCTAGGAGGACCATCAGGAGCGCGAGCGTCACATCCGCCCGCAAACCGCGGGTGGGTCGCACTTCGGCGTGGTCGATGGCGCGCGCATTGGCCAGAAAGCGCAGGCCCGCCAGCGCGATCATGGCCGTGCCTAGGACGATCAGCGCCAGCCCCGCCACATCGCCGAACCGCTGCCCCGGAACGGACAAAGCGCGCCCGGCCAGGGACGGCGCAGCCATCTGCAGGAACAGATCGAACTTCTCGACCAGGAAGCCGAATGCCATGACGGCAATCGATGTACGCACCCAGGCCAGGAAGGTGCGTTCGTTGGCGGAATGGTCGCTGAAGTTCTTGATCATCCGCCCCGCACGCCCTCCGTCAGCAGTTCGCGCCGCAACCGCGGCCCATGGGACCGCCCGGTTCCGCATGGCCCGTGGTGACGGCGGCAGCGCCAAGACCAAGAGCAAGAATCAGAAAAAGTACGCGCAACATCGTGGTGCCTTTCGCAATGCCTCTATTCGGCATCACAAGACGCCATTTCGACCACGTCCACAGTGACCGGCGTCACAGAGCGCTACCAGCACATCTCCGCGGGGCAGCTGGTCGACATCATCTGCTGCTGCTGCATCTGCACCGCATTCATGTCCTGGTCCCGCTCTTTTTCGCGGTTCTGGGTGAGGGTCAGCATGCACTTGGCGAATTCGCTGCTGCCGGGCTTGTTGCCCTGCCCCTCGCAGGTCTTCTCATCCTGGGCCTTCAACTCCGCCGACGACGTGCAGGCCCCAGCCCTCGGCCCAGCCGGGATCGGTGTAGCCCCACGCATTGGTGACCACATGGCAGACCCAGCCCCGGTCGATCCCGTATGTATTCCGTGCGGTCCGTCGTCCCGGTTCCTGCAGCGAAGCCACCAATCGGAACAGCGGCTGCCCACACTCGCTCAGATTGGTTACCTCCGTCGGCCAGTAATTTTGCTGGGTGTTGATGTCGAAGTGATAGTCACACGTCCAACCCATGCCGGCCGCCAGCCCGTCGTTCCAGATTCCCTGCAGGTGCATCGGCAACGGCGAATCCTCCCGCGAACCGGCAATCACCAGATACCGGCCATACTGAAAGAAAAGGGCGAACAGCTGCGGGTCGGCCCCCCCCTTGCGCAACGTCTCCAGGCGCACATCCGTCGGCTGCGCCGCGGCCGACACGCCGCCGAGATCCAGCGTCACGCGCCGGAACAGCCGCTGGTAATCGGCGACGTGCCGGGCCCGCAGTTGGCCCCACTCGATCCTGTCTGCCGCGTCGATTTGCCGGGCGCCCAGCGCCGCGGGATCGCGGCCTTGGTAATCGGTGTTCAGCGCCACCAGTACCGTCACCGCATCGGCGCCCACCACTCGCACCGCATCCGGCTCCGCGGAAACCTCGCCGCCCACTGCCATCACGCGACACCTCGCCTGGAACGCCACGCCGCACTGGCCGTTGCTGTGCCTCTTCTCGAAGGCGCGGCCGCTGATCTCCAAAGTGTCTTTTCCCCGCGTCGCCACCGTCCAGGGGTGCGCTCCGCCCCGATAGCGCAAGGTAAACCCGATCGCCCCGGGCCGGTCCGCCGTCAGCCGCACGGCCACGATACCATCCGGATGACTGGCCACGATTTCGCGGCGGAAGCGCACGCCGTTGACCGTAAAGGCCACCGTCGCCACGGCCTCATCAAGGTCGAGTTCCCGGAGGTAATCGCGCACCTCCCCCTCCGTCCCGCTCTGCGCCAACAACAGCTCCCCCGCCGGCAGGTTCGTGCCGTAATTCCGTTTCCGTCCCAGCATGCTCCGGATGAGGGGTTGCGCCTCGCGATGTTTCCCGGCTTTGAACAGTTCGCGGATTTTGGCAAACGCCTCTCTGGCCTGGGGATTCTCATGTTGATCGCTCGCCGCGCCGGACCAAAACGTGCTCTCGCTCAGCGCGAGCCGTTCCTCCCGCACTCCTCCGAACACCATCGCGCCGACCCGCCCGTTGCCGACCGGCAGCGCTTCCAACCAGCGCGCGGCCGGCTGGCGATACCACAGCGCCAGCGCCCCCGGGGGCGCCGAAGGCGGCGCCGCGGCATCTTTTGTTTCCTGAACAACAACGGGACTGGCGACCGCGCCACACGGCAAAATACCGGAGAGCGCAATGGTCAGAAGAAATGCGATAACTGATTTGAGCATCATAATATACTTGGGTCTTATGTAGTTGAGAGAACTACACTCTATACTTTCTTTTCCGTTTCTGTCTACTCTTTTGCTATTTCCATGCAAAGCACTGAGGCCATGGGGTCGGGCGCTGTTGCAGGAAGTTGGAAGACTGCCTTATCGGCTTCCTGCGAGAAGCTCACTGGCTTGGTCCGGTCGTTTAGAAAGTAAGCTTTTGACACCTTCCCGTTCACACCGGACAATTCGAATGTCGTGCCGGGCCACTGGAAAAGGGTGATGAAGAGTTTGCCAGGCTTGGTCGTGCAGCGCCAGGCGGTGTTGGCGTTGAAAAGCGGATAGCCCCCCTTGTCTTTTTTGACGGGATCGACACTGCCAAGTTCCGCGCCAAACGGCGTGGGATTCGTGCCGTAAACTGCCTCGCCGTTGACCTTGAGCCAGGCACCGACTTTCCTCAAATTATCCTGGCTGACTTGCGGGATCACCCCCTCGGCATCGGGCCCGACATTCAAAAGGTAGTTACCCCCCTTGCTAGTGATGTCCACGAGCTTGAAAAGAAGGTCCTCGGGGGCCTTCCATTGCGTGTCACTTTTCTTGAATCCCCAGGTGTGATTCATTGTGGCGGGCGTCTCCCATGCGCCGGGACGGGCCTGCGTCGGAAGGTCATTGTCATCACGGGACAGATAATCCTGATAGCCCCCGGGGCCAAGGCGGCCGTTGATGAGCGTGTTCGGCTGAATGGAACGGATCGTGTCCCGGAATTTGCCGGCCCACTCGGCAGGCATGTTTCTGGGAGTATCGAACCAGATCTGGGCTACGGGTCCGTATTGCGTCATGAGCTCACGCACCTGGGGCAGGGCCTTCTCGCTGAGGTATTTTGAAAAATCCTCGACCGGTTTATTGATGGGAGGATACTCTAGTGGGTTGCCCGCGCCGTAAGGATGATGCCAATCCTGCGACTGCGAGTAGTAGAATCCCAGCTTGATGCCTTTTTTGGCGCAAGCCTCCGCCAGCTCCTTCATGGGATCGCGCTTCCATTGGGTGTAATCGAAAATGTTATACTTGTCCACCGAGGAGTGAAACATCGCGAAGCCGTCATGGTGCTTGGCGGTGATGACCATATATTTCATCCCCGCATCCACCGCCAACTGGACCCACTCGTCGGCATTGAACTTTGTCGGGTTTAACTGCGCGGCCATTTTCTCGTATTCCTTGAGGGGCATGCCTTTGTCATCATTGGCCCGCCGCATAATCCACTCACCGATGCCCTTCACCGGTTTGCCGTTCCATTCGCCGGCGGCTATCGAATAGGGACCCCAGTGAATCATCAGCCCGAATTTGGCGGCCTTGAACCACTCCAGGCGCTGGGCGGTTTCCGCTTCCTGGCGCTTGGCTTCCAGCGCCGCCTCCGGCAGCTTTCCAGGCGCATACAGGTGGAATTCATTGATGCTTTGTGGATTTCTCAGCACCTTGACGAAGGTCATCCGGAACACGCGCGCTTTCACAGGTTTGAAGTCGTAAACGCGCCGTCCAAAAATCTCTGCGCCCTCATGGACGCACTTCCATGTGTCCCCCTCTTTGTATTCAATCCGGAAGTCCTGGATATGCGGATAACTGCCACCGGCCAGTTCCGTGATGAACGCATGGCCGATCTCCCGCTCTTCGCCGAGGTCCACCTCCAGCCATGTCGGTTTCCTGGTAGCCCACTCTTCTCGCTTCGGAGTCCAGTAGGTGGCGTCATTTCCATCGATCACCATTTCAGGGCTGGTCCTGCCACCCTCACTGCTGGAGGCTCTCGCCACCACCCCGCCCGAAGGCGATCCCGCTTCCGCTGCCGTGAAAGCGCTCACGGCGCATGACACGGATATTCCAATCACGACCAATTTACCTAGGTTCCTCAATGTAAGCATATTTATTCTGTTCATCATATTAATCTCATTTTAAAAAAAGCGTCGGGCTCTCCTGTTTCTCAAGTTGGCAGCTTGATTTGGAGATTGCGCCGATGCGGCCGTTGCCGACGGGCAACGCCTCGCGCCATTCGGAAGCGGGAGTGCGGTACCAAAGGGTGGACTCCGCGCTGGCTGTTACGCCAAGCAGAAAGAGCGTTGCATGGAACCAGAGCAAAAAGCGGCTGATTTTCATAGGATTAGCCAAACGGGGAGATCGAAGGGGAGATCGAAGGGGAGGACGCTGCGGGGGGATTCAAGTTAGGAGAAATGGAAGTGAACAACAATGCGATTTTGCGCCTAAATACTAAGAAAACACGCCTCCGGGAGGGGTCGCATACCCTTACTGCTGGGTTGCCAGTAAAAGATGTTCGCCGGACTCGCAGACGACATTCAAGCGCCCAAGCCGCTCTTTCCAAAGAGGCAGACGGCTGCGGCTGGTCACGAGCAAAACCGGGGGAGTCCCTGCGGCCTGGAGGTCCCCCACTGTTCCGCACGGCCGCAACGAGCGCCGCGATTCTTCGCCCAAATAAAACCGCAGGCTGCTGGTTTCGGCTCGGGTCGCATCCAGGAAAATCACCCGCCCTGCCTCGTGTTTGGCGTCGATGCAGCCCGCCATCGCCGCGTCGGAAAAATAGGAGGCGAATTTCGCGCCGATATCCGCAAAGGCGAATCCGGCGGGAATCATCGCGGCGATGAGGGCCAGCAGCGCGAACCGGCGGTTTTGAAAGATTTCCGCCCAAAATGCCGCGCCCACAAACAATAAAAACGCCAGCACAGCGATAAAAGCGACCGGTGTCACAGCGGACCAAAAGAAATCCGGGATCGCCGCGAACGCCTGGGCCTTTGACGGAAGAAGCCACGGGAGCACCGCGCGCAATTGTTGCGTCAGATAAAGCCCGCCGCACGCCACCAGGGCGATCAAGCCGCATCCCCACAAAAAAAGCCGCCGATGCATGGTCTTGAGCCGTTGTGCTCCCCAGACCGCGAAAGCAGGCCAGAAAAGCAGTGGGGAGAAAAGGCTCGGAGCTGCGAGAGCGAGGGCAAATCCCGCGAGCAACCAGGCAAACGGGAGCGCCTCGTTCCAGTCCAGCGGACGCCGGGCGAGGCATTGCGTGGCAACGGCCCCCAAAGCGGGCAAGAGCAACAGCGACCACGGGAAAAGCAGCCCGGCCTGCCAAGAGAGGAGCACCGGCCAGGTCCACAGCGTATCGCTTTTCGCATTGCCGCCGGGAGGGAATCCCGAAAGCGTCAGCACGGCCAAAGTCCCAGTAAAAAGGAGCGCCCCTTGCCAGGAGAGCAGCGCCCGGAACCGGATGCGCGCTTCGCGGTAAAACAGCGCGAGGAGGAGCACGGTCGCAATGGGAATCATTCCTGCCGCCCAGCCGCCCGCAAGCGTTGCCAGGCTCCAAACGATTCCCGCCAGCAGCAGCCAGCGACGGCGGGTGGGGCGGCATTCGGAGCCGCGCTGGAGGCAATAGATCGTTGCTGCGAGCAAGGCGGCAGTGAGCGGAGCCGGGGTGAGCACTCGCCCGAGCGTAAACATCCCCGGCGAACAGAGCAGAACGAGAGCTGCCACAAACCCCTGCCAGATCCCGCCGAAGCGCTCCGCCATCCGCAGCACCACCCAAACAGCGGCCACGACGCCGAGCACCGCCGGAAGTCGTGCGGCGAATTCATTCACTCCGAAAAGACCCAATGAAAGGCGTGTAAGCCAGAGCACGAGCGGACCATGCATTGTTGCCGTGGGGGTGGCAGTCCAGCCGCCGTGAAGGAGCAGATCTTGGGCGGCGGCGGCAAATTCCCCCTCCGGGCCGTTGGTGAGGGGGCTCCAACCTGCGGGCGGGAGATAGAACAGGACCGCCAAAAGCATCACCAAAAGCCGCACGAGGCGCGGCCCATGCGGCGGTCGCAGCACCAGCGGCGGGAACATCGGCGAATCAATCGGCCATGCTTCGGTGGGCATTTTTTCGGATAGGCTACTCTGCAAGCGGAGTTCGATCAACTTCCCTCTTGCCATTCCCGAGTGGTTTCGGGATTGTCGCGCGAGTTTCCCGGAATGCATCAAGTCTTTCTATCCCGCCTTGCCAGCACCCTCGTTCTTTGGACGGCGGTGTTATGGACGATTTTCTCCGGCTATGAACTCGGCTTCTTCGCCCTGCTCTCGGCCGTGGGGCTTGCCGGGCTTTGGGAGTTTTACCGGATGCTCGATCACAAAAACCTGCCGAACTTCAAAGGCGTCGGGATGCTCTGCGGGGCTGTGATGCTTGGCGGCTCCTTTTATTACTACCGTTCCGTGGGCCCTTCCCAATCCTACGACTGGGAAATGATTTCCCTGGTCGCTTTTTTGCTGACGGTTTTTACGCGGCAAATCTTCAAGGGTCTCCAAGAGGTCTCTCCCCTGCCAACGATGGCCTTCACGCTCTTCGGCCTGCTCTACGTCATCTGGATGTTCAATTTCATGAATAAGACGGTGTACCTGCTGCCCCGTTCGGCGGACCACCATGTCACCGGGCAGTTTTACGTGCTCTACCTTATTGTCGTGACGAAATTCAGCGACATGGGGGCTTATCTGACCGGCAGTGCGATTGGCAAACACAAGATGGTCCCGCACATCAGCCCCAAGAAAACCTGGGAAGGCTTTTTTGGCGCGTTGGTGTTTTCGCTGCTCGGCAGCTACGGGATGCTCGCCCTTATGCCGCACCACCTTGCGTGCCTGAACTGGACGCACGCCACCTGCCTGGGTCTGCTGCTCGGGTTTGCCGCCATCGTGGGCGATTTGGCGGAATCGATCCTGAAGCGCAGCACGGACACGAAGGATTCGGGCCAGTTCCTTCCCGGCATCGGCGGGGCGCTTGATCTCATCGACAGTCTGCTCTTTACCGCGCCGCTCCTCTTTTTCTACCTTAGAGCTATTATCGGAGTGGGATGAAAAACGTCGTTGTTCTAGGGGCCACAGGGTCCATTGGCCAAAGCGCGGCCAAGGTCGCCCGCGATATTCCGCAGCGGATGCGGATCGTCGGTCTCTCGGCGCATCGGAACGTGGGCAAACTGGAGGAACTCGCGGCCCAATTTCCCGACGCCACCCTCTGCATTACCGACGAAACCGCGCCGACGCCCGGGGCGCTGGGGAGCTGTCGCAAAGTGCTCCGGGGCGAAGAAGGCCTTCTGGAATTGGCGACCTTGCCCGAGGCGGACATGGTGCTCATTGCGATTGTGGGCATCGGTGGACTCCGCCCCGCCCTGGCGGCCATCGAAGCCGGGAAAGACCTCGCGATTGCCAGCAAGGAAATCCTCGTCATGGCGGGTGAGATCGTCATGGAGGCCGCCCGGCGCAAAGGGGTCCAAGTGTTGCCGGTCGATAGCGAACACAACGCCATCTTTCAATGCCTGGAAGGGCGCAACCCGGCCCATGTGCGGCGTTTGATTCTCACGGCCAGCGGCGGACCGTTTCGCCGGGCATCGGCGGAAAGCCTCGAAAGCGTCACCCCGGCCCAGGCGCTCAAGCATCCGACCTGGAACATGGGCGCGAAGATCACGGTCGACTCGGCCACCCTTTTCAATAAAGGGCTGGAAATGATCGAAGCCCGGTGGCTTTTCGACGTCGAGATGAGCCGCATCGACGTGGTCGTGCATCCGCAAAGCATCGTCCATTCGATGGTCGAGTTTGTGGACAGCTCCGTGCTGGCCCAGTTGAGCCACTCGGACATGTGTTTCCCCATCCAATACGCCGTCACCTGGCCCGAGCGCGTCCCCAACAGCTTGCCGCCGCTCGATTTCACGCAGCTTGGCCGGTTGGAATTTGAAGCGCCCCGGACCACCGTTTTCCCGGCGCTCGACCTGGCCCGGCACGCGGGAGAAACCGGGGGGACGCTCCCTGCCGTGTTCAACGCAGCGAATGAAATCGCCGTCGCCGCCTTTCTGGAGCACCGCCTTTCCTTTCCCGGGATCTGGAAAACCGTCGCCGCCGTGATGGCCGCCCACCGGTCCATTGCGCACGCGCCACTCGATGCTATAGTCGAGGCTGACCAATGGGCGCGCGCCGATGCGGCACAACGGATCGCCCGCCCCGCTTAGAATTTATGCAATCTGGAACTCAGGAACTCAGGAGGGGATTTATCAGGAACTCAGGAACTCAGGAAAAAACTGAATCCTCAGATACGCAGTTTTCTACGAATCACTCGTTCCCCTCCGCGGGGCTCCAGCCTCGAAACAGTGGACGCGCAGGGAGCTTTGCTGATGATCCCTCGCGTTTCCAATCCCAAAATCTGCGGTAATCTGCGAAATCTGCGGATAAAATAATGCTTATGTCCACCTTGCTCCACATTCTCAATTTCTTCTTTGTCCTGTTGGAAGTCATCGTCCTTTTCAACCTGATCATCATCGTCCATGAGCTCGGCCATTTCCTTGCGGCGCGTTGGCGCGGGCTCAAGATCGAGGAGTTCGGCGTCTGGTTTGGCAAACCGCTCTGGAAAAAAGAAATCAACGGGATCGCTTACTCCCTGGGGTCCATCCCGGCGGGCGGTTTCGTGAAACTGCCGCAGCTCGCCCCGATGGATATGATTGAAGGCGAAGCCGACGTGCCGCGCGAGACGCTCCCGCCTATTTCGGCTATTGACAAAACGATCGTCGCCTTTGCCGGGCCGCTCTTTAGTTTTCTCTTTGCCATTCTTCTGGCGTGCGCGGTTTATTTCGTGGGCAAGCCGGTGTACGAAAGCGACAAGAACACCACCATCGGGTATGTGGAACCCGGTTCGCCCGCTGAAAAAGCGGGGCTCCTGCCCGGCGATCGCATTCTCGCAGTGGACGGGCATCCGGTGAAACGGTTCACCGGGATGATCAACAGCGTCGGCTGGTTTGTGATCCGCAGCGAAGGGGAAAAAATCCGTTTCACCGTCGAGCGCGACAGCAAGGTGCTCCATATCGATTCCGGGTGGATCAAGGAATCCAATAAAAGCTGGCAGCGGGCGGGATTGCGCGCGGTGCAGATCGCCCCGGCGCTTTCAACCAAGATCGGCACGGTGGAGCCGAAAACTCCCGCCGCCGAAGCCGGGCTCAAGCCGGGCGACACCATCACCCACGTCAACGGCAAGCCGATCTTTACCCCTGAGGTGTTGATGGAGGCGCTCCTCAACGCGCCCAATACGCCGGTGGCCCTCACGATTCAACGCGGCGCGGACTGGCTCAATTTCAGCATTCAACCGAAACCGCTGCCTTCCGAGCAGGGCAAAACCCGTCCGCGCATCGGCATCGCGTGGGATCGCAAGCTGACCCTCGACTACCCGACCCCCACGCAGCAGATCGCCGATAGCGTCAGTTCCATCGGCAACATGCTTGGCGCGCTCTTCTCACCCAAGAGCGATGTGAAAGCCCAGCATTTCAGCGGCCCGGTGGGCATCGGGCGAATTTATTACGCGATGTTCGAGGACGAACAGGGATGGCGCAAGGCGCTCTGGTTTAGCGTCTTTTTCAACGTGAATCTCGCGCTCTTGAATCTGCTCCCGTTCCCGATTCTCGACGGCGGCCACATCGTGCTCGCGTTCATTGAAGGCATCCGCCGCAAACCGGTGAACATCAAGGTGCTGGAAATCGTCCAGAGCGCCTGCGCGCTGCTCTTGATTGGGTTTATCCTCTACGTGTCGTTCTTCGACATCCAGGACCTCCCGTGGCGCAAATTGGTGCCGCAGGAGGAAATCCCGGCGGGGAAATAGCCGCAAAAAGGCGCAAGAGGCACAAAAAAAGCGGCGGAATTTGGGCTACGCCATCCCATCGCGCCCGGAGGTCGCGATTCCACTGGTGGATCGACCGCTCCGCGGGCGATTTCGGGAGGTCGCATCGCAAGCAACTCTCCTCCTTTGCCCCCTTTTTTTGCCAACTGCTTTCAGCTAAAACTTCCGGTTCCAGCCGTCGGTCGCGTATTTTGCCTCTGCTAACTGCTCCGCTTCTGCACATTCTCCCGCGCTGAATCCGCGCGGCGTTACCCGGGGCGCAAGCATGCCGGCCAACCGCTCCGCGAAACCTTGCGGCACGGAGACCCCTTGCACGCTGCCTTGGTGCAACATCCCAAAACGGGACCGGCGTTGCGCCGCCCCGGCGATCTTCTGGCCCGCCGCGAGCAGATCGTATTGCGCCGGGTTCTCGAAGCACGCTTGCGAAACCTTGGGCGCAGCTTGGGGCGTCACCCCGGCCTCCACTCCTTGCGTTCGCATCGCCGCGCCCAGCAGTTCGTGGATGATTTTGTAAGACTCCCCGGCGCTCACCCTCGCAAACGGGTCCGAACGGGGGACGATCAGCGAGTAGGTCCAATCCTCCCCATGCGGGACGATCCCCCCGCCGGTCCAACGCCGCACCTGCTCCCGGCCGGGGAAAGCTGCCGCCACCGGCTCCCAACGCTCGAAATAGCCGAACGTCACCGCCGGGCGGGCCCAGCCGTACACGCGCAAAATGGGGGCTTGAGCGCGCAACAAGAGGACCTCGTCGATCGCCATATTTACCGCCGCCCCGCAGGCCGGGGTGTCGAGTTGGAATAAAAGCTCCAAATTTTCTAAAATCACCCGGCCAGTTTGTGTGGGCACACCCATGGGAATAAAGACAAAAAGAGAAACTGGAACTCAGGAAATTCAGGAAAGGGAAAAATTTCGCGCAAAGAACGCAAAGGCCGCAAAGTTGCCTGGTTCCCAAGCTCCAATGTCCGAGATAGAACTCTCGTTCTGCCACCCCTCCGGGGTGAATCCGATTGGGTTTTGGTTCCGGGGGTATCGCTTCGCTCAACCCCCGGCTAATTTCTGGGAACCCTCCGGGTTCCTGCCCCATTGATTTCTGCCCATCCAAAGCACGCTCCTTAGGCTCAGAACATGGGTAACAGAACAGGTCACAGTGTAACCCCTCGTCTGACTGCGCCTTCTGCTGAGTTCCAGATTCTTTCCCTTCCTGGTTTCCTGGCTTCCTGATTATTTGTCTGGATTCCTTTATACATTTTCGCGAAGTCCCGTTTTTGGCCATTGGCATTGCGCCAATGCGGTGGCATAGTTGCCGTCTTATGTCCAAAGTCGCCCTCGGCAAAGGTCTCGGAGCCCTCATCCAGCCTCGCGTTGCCACCCCCCAGCCTGAACCCGGCGAAAGGGTTCAAAAAATTCCGACCTGCGAGATCGTCGCAAGCCCGCTGCAACCCCGCTCTGAATTCCGCGGGGAACGTTTATTGGAGTTGGTGGAATCGATCCGCGAACACGGCATCATTCAGCCGCTCATCGTCCGCAAGCGCGACGGCAAATATGAGCTGATCGCGGGCGAGCGCCGTTGGCGTGCCGCCGAACAACTCGGCCTCAAGGAAGCTCCGGTGATCGTCCGCGAAGCCGGGGACCAGGAGGTGCTTGAACTTGCGCTGATCGAAAACATTCAACGCGAAGACCTCAACCCGATTGAAGAAGCCGTGGCTTACCAGCGGCTTTCCAAGGAGTTCGGGTTGCGGCAGGACGACATTGCCCAGAAAGTCGGTAAGAGCCGGGCGGCCATTGCCAATAGCATGCGCCTGCTGGAGCTCGCTCCGAGTGTCCAAAGCTGGCTGACCCAGGGGCGCATTTCCGTCGGGCACGCCAAAGTGCTCCTCGGCGCCAAGACCCACGAGGAGCAGACGCTCCTTGCCGATGCCATTTTGCGGGGGAACCTGACCGTTCGCGCCACCGAGAAACTCCTGGCGGGCCATCTTGCCCAGCGCAATACCACGCGCGCCTCGGGACGCGCCGCCGCCAGCGGGCCAACCCCGGCATTGCTCCATTTGCAGAACCGGTTGCAACGGCATCTCGCCACCCATGTGGTGCTTTCACACGGCGAAAAGCGCGGCAGAATCGAAATTGAATATTATGGGACCGACGACCTGCAGCGGCTTATCGCGATTTTTGGCCTGGCCGACGAGTAAACATTTCCTGCCCATCGCTGTGGCAGTCGTGGGGGTGTTCGGGAGCGCTTGCAAACCGCAAGCCACGGATCCAGAGCCGCCCGCCCGCTCCATTCCACCCGGCCCGCCGCCTGCGCAGATTTGGAAAGAGTTTTCAGGCGAAAAAGCCTTTGCCCATGCCAAGGCCCAATGCGACATCGGCCCGAGGCCGTCTGGTTCGCCTGAACTCGAAAAAGCCCGCAAACTCATCACCGCCGAACTGGAGCGCAACGGCTGGAAAGTGGAGCGGCAAACCTTCACCGACACCACGCCGCGCGGCCCGGTGCAATTTGTGAACCTCATCGGGCGCTATGACGGCTCCGACAAGACGCAGCACTTCCTCGTTGCCTCCCATTACGACACGAAAATCTTCGACACCATCCGGTTTATCGGAGCCAGCGATGGCGCTTCCAGTACCGGCGCGCTGATGGAACTTTCGCGCGTTCTCGCCCGGGACCCGGCGCTCGCGCGGCGCGTGGAACTCGTTTTCTTCGACGGCGAGGAAGCCGTCGTTCAATATCGGCAGACCAACGGCGTTCTCAGCGACGGGCTTTACGGCAGCCGACATTACGCCAAAGAGCTCGCCGCCCAAAAGCGCAACCAGCAGTTCCGGGCGGGCGTGCTCTGGGACATGATCGGCAACAGCAAGCTCAATATCACACTCGACCCCGATTCGCCTCCGCAACTCCTGCAGGAGATCTTTGCCGCCGCCGACGCACTGAACGCGCGGAGTTCCTTCTCTCTCTCCGACCGGACCATTTTGGACGATCATTCCCCCCTCAACGAAGCACAGGTGCCCACCATCGACCTCATTGGGTTTGACTACCCCTACTGGCACACCGCCGACGACACGCTCGACAAACTGAGCCCCCAAAGTCTCCAGACGGTGGGAGCGGTCACCCTGCGCTGGTTGAAAACCGCTGCGGGGCAAAATGCCCGGTCCAGCGCCACCCCGAAGCAATACGTGGGGCAGTGACAAAGAAAAGGGTTGCAACGCAAACAGCGGAATGCTTTATTTTCGATCCCGCGCGGCCCAGTTGCCGGGCGGGACTCCGCGCTCGTAGCTCAATTGGATAGAGCATCTGACTACGAATCAGAAGGTTTCAGGTTCGAGTCCTGACGGGCGCAGTTCCTCTCGCTGAGGAACTTACGGACAGACGCACTGCTCACAGAGCGCGCCTCCGTGACCGGGGCAGATTGAGTTCGAGTTGCACCGGGATGGCTATCAGAGCCGGACCGCAGCCGAGGATGCGCCTCAGGGTGGAAAGGATTCTCTGCGCTGATTTCATGGACTGGAAACGTG
>JAPLTE010000143.1 GCA_026398235.1 Verrucomicrobiota bacterium | reverse complement strand
CCGCCAGATCGAGTGTGTTCTCGCCGGGTTTCAACGCGGCGGTGATGTCGCGTGTGAACGGCGGATGCCACCACACGCCGCAGTCGCGACCGTTCACTGTCACGCGCACGAGGTCGCAGACTTCGCCGAGGTTGAGATCCATCCGCTGCGGCACGGAGTCCAGCTTGAACGTCGTCCGGTATGTCGCTGTGCCGGAGAAATACTTCACGTCCGCGTCGCTCAGCTCGGACCAAGACGCCAGCTTTTCCAGCGTCAAACGCTTGCCGGCAATCTCCAGCATCCACGGCCCGGCAACCGGAATTGGCGGCAATAACGCGAACGTCTTCTGCTTCACGGTCGTGGGATTCGGTCGAAAGACAACGAACACCGATTTCTCAGCGCCCAACCGCAAATCCACTTCCGTGCGGCCGTCTTTCTCGCGCCACGACTCAGCTAACTCGATCGTGCCGGTCTCCGCATCCCAAAGCTCCGGATGCCGGCCGCTTGCGCGAAACGACACGGTAAATTGCGCCGGTTGCTTCTCGAGATTGGCGACAAAGAACCACTCCGCCTCCGCGTCCTGGCGGCATTGGATGCGGATGTCGCCGGGCTTCTTCGATTCGATTTTCGCGACTGGGGTGATGCCGCAGGCTTTGATCGCGGCGGTGATGTCGGGGTAGAGCTTGCCGGCCGGCTTGCCCCAAAGTTCATCGGCGAGTTTCCTCACCTCCTCATCGCACGCAGGATAACCGGCAAGGCTTGGCGACCGGCTCGGCTTGCCGGCCACGACGCTCGCACCGGCGCCAAGCAGTGTCTTGATTTGCCGGACCATCTCCGGTTGCAGTTTGCCGTCGTGCGGGACATGGATGAACGCGTAGCGTCGTCCGCTCGGCAACACGATCTTGCCGGACTCGACGCGCACATCATTGAGGAACGTTCGCGCCGTGATGACGTCGCCGGTGCCGGTCGGTGCGCCGACGCTGACGTAATCGACCGGCGTCTCGCCGCGTTGGAGCATCGCCTGACAACGGCCGAGATAACGGTAGAACTCTTTGCCGAGTTCCGCCCACGTCTGGGTGCGACCGAAATGCGTGCCCCACCAACCCATGCCCATGCCTGGCTTGTATCTGTCGTCGAACGGCTGATGCACCCAGTGATGCAGCATCAGCCGGTTCACGCCGACGCCGAACGCCCCATCGGCGAAGAGCTTCAGGAATGCCGGCGTTTCGGTCCAACGACTGGCTTCCGGGCGGCCGGTAAACGCTTCCGCGCCGATCACGCGTCGGCCCGCAGCGCGCCCGGCGGCGATGATCGCGCCGCCGATGTTGCCTTTGCCCTTGGTCCAGAACTCGCCCATCGGCAAATCCGCGAGCGCCGCGCCCTCGACCGTGTTGAAGGGCCCGCCGTACGGCTCGAACTGTAAAGTGCAGCCGGCCGCGTGCATCATCTTCACGGCCGGTTCCCAGCCGTTCTCGTAGAACAGCGTCGAGATGACGTCGCGGTAATCCCATTTGAAGCGCGCTGCCTGCTCCGCACTGCCGACCGCGTGGCCGCGCAACGTCACCAGCCACGGCAGCGGGTCGTAGCCCTTGCGTTTCTGAAATTCCTCGCGGAAACGTGGCGTCCAGTTCTGGTCACCGGCTTCGTAGCTATCGATGAGGAAATGCCGGAAACTTTTCCCAAACAACGGGCCGAGATGTTCCCTGACAGGATTCATGACATTTTCCCAGTGATAACGGGTTTGTTCGAGGCTCATCTTGTCGGCTTCGAGTACCTTGCCGATCAGGTCGTCGGGCACCGGTCTCGGCCCGCGTTTGGTCGAGGCGTGGCCGAGCCGGTAAACGTTCCACTTGCCGGCAGGTGCATCCCACGTCGTCTTACCGCTCAGATCGAGCACCTCGTTGAAAGCGATTTCCTTCTTCCCTGCCGGCACGGCCAACACCGCGATGTCCTTGAAGGACGAAATCTGCTGGCCGGTTTTGCGTGAGTCTTCCTCCTCCTTAAATTCCGGCAGCTTTAGCACAACGTTTGCGCCGCCGACCACCTCCATGCTGCTCCACACAAGCCTTTGCATACTGCGTTCTTCGTCAATCCACGGCCCACCCGTCGCCGAGTAACCGACCGTGTTGTGCAGTCCGATTTCCAATCCGAGCCGGTCGGCCTCCGCCGCCGCGTGCCGGATCGCCTCCCAATACTTCGGGCTTCGATAGGTCTGGTCCGGCCACGGATTGTTCTCCGTCGGGGCGTGGCTCCCCTGCACAGAGGACGTAAGATTGAAGATCGTCGCCCCGCCGATGCCGGACGCCTTCATCGCTTCGAGGTCTTTGGTGATGCCGTCCTTTGAGAAGTTTGGCCCCATCCAATGCCACCAGACATAGGGCTGCGCCGTGACAGGCGGATTGTGGAAATCATCCTCGAGCGATGCGGCCCATACCGTAGGCGCCGCCAGCGGCGCAAGCAGCAGGGCGGTAAGGAGTGCGAAGGTGTGGCGGCTCATGCTTGTTTTGTTTTTGCCGGCTGCAGCCGGAATCCCGCGCGCGGGATCTGCGCCGAATGCCACAAAGCGCTCACGCAGCCACTTCTGGGTCGGATATTTAGGATTTACCAGATTTCCGGGTGAGAGGGAATGGACGAACTTGTAAATAGAATGGATATTCTTGCCCAATTGGGCTCAGGCGTGCTCGCAGGGTTCTGGGAGGGAAGGTGACAACAAGACCGTTCTCTTCGCGGCTGTAATCCAGCCTTGCATCGCAACCGAGCAGCTGGATGCCCGTCTGCACGAGCATTAGAAGCGCAAGTAAGGAAATGATTTTCTATTCCTTCTCGCATTTCATGTAATTGGGTGGAGGCATATCAATCGGGTTTGCCTTCAGGATCTCGCACCCATGCTGCAAGGCCTTGAGCATAATTGTATAATCCGGGTCATTCTTGTCTTTATACACAGGCTGGCCATCCTTGTTTTTACACAATCCCAACCCGCAGCCGCCAGCGGCGCAAGCAGCAGGGCGGTAAGGAGTGCGAGGGTGTGGTTCATGGGCTTGTTTTGCATTTGATGAGTTCCTTCACGGAGCAATGCGCTTCAGTTCGCTGTTCAGCGTGAGAACTTCGCCAGGTTTTGTCTGGAACTCAGCAGTGCGATCTCCCAATCGCACTTTGCAGGCTCCTCCGCGAATGGCATGAATGGTCACTTGCTGAAGCCGGTTTGATTTCCAATCCAAATCAACTTCAAAGGCACCGCGAGCCCGCAAACCGCTGATGCTTCCCGTAGGCCAGGCTTTTGGCAAAGCCGGCAGCAAATCCAATACTGGCACCGCGTTGCTGCCGTGATCTTCCGATTCATGACTTTGCAATAACATTTCCACGATGGCAGCGGTTGCACCAAAGCTGCCGTCAATCTGAAACACATCGCCGTTCTTCCGCCAGTGATTGTCGAAAAGATTCGGGAATGTGGATTTCGCAAATAGTACCATCAGGTTTTCATAAGCTTTGTCGCCTTCATTCAGCCGCGTCCAAAATCCAATCAACCAGGCACGACTCCAACCCGAATAACCCCCGCCGTTGGCAATACGGAATTCAATGGTCTTGCGCGCGGCTGCCGCGAGTTCCGGAGTTTGCTGCGGTGTGATTTGGCTTCCGGGATAAAGTCCATACAGATGCGAAGTGTGCCGATGACCGGGGTCGGTCTCCTTGAACTCCCGCGACCATTCCAGCAGCCGGCCATCTTTTCCTATTTGCATCGGTGCCAATTGATCGCGTGCTGCTTTTAGCTTCGCTGTAAAATCCGCCTCCTTGCCCATCTTCTCCCCGGCTTGGATCGTGTGATCGAACAATTCGCGGATGATTTGCATTGTCATCGTTGGCCCCATGTCCACAGAAACAGGCTTGCCACCGATTAGATATGTGTTCTCCGGCGAGGAGGATGGCCCGGACACAAGCCGGCCGGTTTGGGGGTTTTTGACGAGAAAATCGAGATAGAATTGCGACGCCTCTTTCATCACTGGAAACGCTCGGCTTGCAAGGAAGTTTTCATCCCGCGTGAAGGCGTAATGCTCCCACAAATGTTTGCATAGCCAGGCCATCCCTTCCTGCCATAATAATCCGCCACTGCCGCGCAAATCAGTGTTACCCCAGGGATTTGTCCGCGTGCTTAAAACCGTACCGCGACAGCCATACCGTTCCTGCGCCGTTTTGCGACCGGGCTCCTGCAACGCATCGATCAAACCAAACAATGGCTTCGCACACTCGGAAAGGTTGGCCGTCTCGGCCGGCCAGTAATTCATTTGCGCGTTGATGTTGATTGTGAAATCGGAATACCACGGCGGCTGAAAATGCGGGTTCCAAATTCCCTGGAGATTCGCAGGCAGGCTGCCGGCGCGCGAGGAGGAGATCAACAAATACCGACCATATTGAAAATAGAGCGCGCAGAAGCCGGGATCGGAAACACCCGTCCTCACTCGCTGCAACCGCTCATCCGTAGGTAAATCATCTGTGCCAGCGCCCAGGTCAAGGTTGATTCGACCAAACAAGGCCGCGTGGTCGGCCTGCTGGTCTTTCTTAAGTTCCCCCAATGTCTTTGCTGAAGCTTTTTCAATCTGTTCGCGGCAATTCTTGTCCGGATCAGGCCGGTAATAATCCGTGTTCGCCGCCAGCACCAAGGTGGCGGAATCGGCGTTTGCAACTGCAATCTTCTCGCCCATCGCCGAGGTTTTCCCGCCGACGGCCATCACTTTCATATACGCACGGAACTGACTGCCGCCCTCGGGACATTGACCGCCAAGCACCAAGACACTCCCAGGCTCAACATGAACCTGCCCACCCGTCGACCGGCCCAGGCCGGTCTGGAATGAAATCATCCCGGGCTTGCTGGCGGTCAGATGAATCACAATCACCTGATCAGGTGCGCTGGCAAAAACCTCACGGGTAAATACAACCCCGTTAATGTCGAAGGTCGTCCTCGCCAAAGCCAAGTCCAATCGCAGTTCTCGCCTGTAGTTCGTTACCGCGCCTGCCGGCAAATCGAAATCCAAGCTCAAATCACCAAGCGGCTGATAAGCGCCATATCGCGGGTCAGGCTTGGTGGTCATGTTTTTTTCCACCAACGCCTGAGCCTCGGCGTATTTGCCTGCAAACAGAAGCTCGCGGACGCGTGGAATATTTTCACGGACTTCGGGTTTATCAGCATAGAAACGGTGGCCCGACCAAACGCTGTCTTCATTGAGCTGGAGCCGCTCTTTCGACACACCGCCAAAAACCATCGCCCCCAATCGACCGTTGCCCACCGGCAGTGCTTCTTCCCAGATTTTCGCAGGCTGGCGATACCAGAGCTGGAGGTTCGGATGAACTTTTTCCTGTGCCGCGGTCAAAGGCATTGTCAGTATGGACATCAGCAGTAGCACCGCAATTCTGATAGGGGATATTTCTTTCATTTTTTTATTACTTATCTTTGGAAAGGATAGTTATCATCTCACTCTTCAGTTCCGATCCGGCAAGGTCAAGTCCTTTGATTTTTAGAGCCCAGGCGTGCTCGCAGGGTTTCTGGGAAGGCAGGGTGACAACCAGCCCGTTCTCTTCGCGGCTGTAGGTCAGCTTGGCATCCGACCCGAGCAGCTGGACGCTGGATATATCGCCTT
>JAPLTE010000003.1 GCA_026398235.1 Verrucomicrobiota bacterium | reverse complement strand
GGTAGATGCTCTTGTCGGTGATGGTCTTCTCGATGCGCACCAGTTCGCGCAATGGCACGAGCTGCGTGCCGCTGGAAGCGCCGGGTTCAGGGAGCGCGTTGGCGTCGCCGGAACGCACTCGCAGTGCCAACAGTTCCTCCGGGGTCACGCGGGCCGAGCGCGGCAGTTCCAGCGTGAGGTTCACGTCGTCCTTTTCGCGCGGCAGATGGAGCAGGTCGATGTTGTGCCCTGCCACGGCGATGCGCAGCGTTTGCGAAATGGTTTCGGCGCTGATGCCATTGAGCGCGGCCTTTTCCTTGTCGATGACGAACTTCGCCTTGGGTTGATCCGCCTCGACATACCAGTCCACGTCCACCACACCATCCACACTGTTAAAGATGTCGCGAACTGCATGGGCCATGCGAAGTCGCGATTCCTCGGTCGGGCCATAGATTTCCGCCACGAGCGTTTGCAGCACTGGCGGGCCGGGCGGCACCTCCGCCACAGCGACACGTGCGCCGTATTTCTCTGCTATGGCAGCCACACGCGGGCGGACACGCTTGGCGATATCGTGGCTCTTCGCCTTCCGTTCGTTCTTGCCGACGAGATTCACCTGGATGTCAGCAACGTTGGCTCCTCCGCGCATAAAATAATGGCGCACCAATCCGTTGAAGTTGAAGGGCGAGCTGACTCCAGCGTAGACCTGATAGTTGGTTACTTCAGGTTCCACTCGCACGGCGGCGGCGATTTCGCGGGCGGCCTGCGTGGTGCGTTCCAGGGCGCTGCCTTCCGGCATGTTGAGGATGATCTGGAACTCGCTCTTGTTGTCGAAGGGCAACATTTTGACCTTCACCCAGCCGATGCCCACCAGCGCCATCGCCCCGAGCAGCAGCGCAGTGATGCCGCCCAAAAACGCCCAGCGCCAGGCGGCATGACTGAGGAGCGGCGTCATGATGCGCCGGTAAAACCGCGTGAAAAAATCCTCCTCGTGCGCAAAGTGGGAATGAGCGACCTGTTCTCCCGTGGAAGCAGTCGTCGGAGCCGCGGCGATCCGACGCAGCATCCGCACCGCCGCCCACGGGGTGACGATGAATGCGATGGCCAGCGAGAAGAACATCGCGGCGCTCGACCCGATGGGGATGGGGCGCATGTAAGGGCCCATCAGCCCACCCACGAACGCCATCGGCAGCACGGCGGCAATGACGGCGAAGGTGGCGAGGATCGTTGGGTTCCCCACCTCGTTGACCGCTTCCACAGCGATCTCCGAGCGGTCGCGCCCGCTGTTCCCCGGCAGATGAAAATGGCGCACGATGTTTTCCACGACCACGATGGCGTCATCCACGAGGATGCCGATGGAGAAGATCAGCGCAAAAAGCGTGATCCGGTTGAGCGTGTAGCCGTAGAGGTAAAAGACGAGCAATGTCAGCGCAAGGGTGGAGGGAATGGCGATCGCGACGATGCCCGATTCCCGCCAGCCGAGAGTGAGCATGATCAAGAGCGAGACGCTGAACACGGCGATCAGCATGTGGAAAAGCAACTCGTTGGATTTCTCCGCCGCCGTTTCCGCGTAGTCGCGGGTGATGGATACCTGCACATCGGCGGGAATCACCGTTCCCTTGAGGGTCTCCACTTTCTTGAGCACGGCGTGGGCAACGGCCACTGCGTTAACGCCGGGGCGCTTGGCGACGCTGATCGTCACCGCCGCCTGCTCGGGCGTGGCGTGGTCGCCGTAGAACACATAATTGCTCGGCTCCTCCGCTCCATCCACCACTTCGGCGACATCCTTCAAATAGACAGGTTTCCCCCCATAGACCCCCACCACCACGTTGCGCACGTCGTCCGCATTTTGCAGAAACGCCCCGGTCTCCACAGCCACCTCGCGGTTCTCGCTGGTCAAGCCGCCGGAAGCATATTGCCGATCCGCTTGTTGGATCATCGGGATTAAACCCGCCGGGCTCAGATTGCGCGAGGCAAGCCGGGCCGGGTCAATCAGCACGCGGAGTTGGCGTTTGGCTCCCCCGATGATTTTGGTCTCGGCAACCTGCGGCACCTGCTTGATGGCATCGTCCACCTGCGATGCGAGTCGACGCAATGTGAGGTGATCATAGCGAGCGCTGTGGAGCGTGAGCGCGAGAATCGGCACGTCGTCGATGGAACGCAGCTTGATGAGCGGCTGCGAGGCACCGTGCGGAATGCGGTCAAAGTTTGACTGTAGTTTTTGATTCAGCCGAACCAGGCATTCCTCCGCGTTGGAGCCGACCAGGAAACGCACGATGACGAGACTCTCGCCGGGCCGCGAGGTGGAATAGACGTACTCCACGCCGGGGATTTCCCAGAGCAGTTTTTCCATCGGGCGCGTCACACGCTCCTCGGCTTCCTTCGCGCTGGTGCCCGGCATGGAGACGAGCACGTCCACCATCGGCACTTTGATTTGCGGCTCCTCCTCGCGCGGCAGCAACAGCACGGCGGCCACGCCGAGCAAAATGGACGAGACGATGATGAGCGGCGTCAGCTTGGAGTTGATGAACGCCTTTGCGATTCGGCCCGCCAACCCAAGCGGTTCAGATTTTTCAGGTTGTTGGGGGTTCATTTGGATTGCACCTCCACGCGTTGGCCATCGGCGAGCTTGGCGGCGTTATCAACCGCGACCACCTCTTTGGCTTCAATTCCAGAAACGAGTTCCACCTCATTGCCAAAACGCTTACCGGTTTTTACCAGACGCAACTGGGCTCGCCCGTTCTGGATAACGAATACGATTTCCATCTGCCCGCGCTGCACCACCGCGCTCACAGGGATGCGCAGCACGGACGTTTGACTCACGGGAACGGCTACCCGCCCAAACTGCCCCGTCCGGAGCCCGGGAGTCTGCGGCAGATCGAGCTTCACCAAAAACGTGCGGCTTTGCGCATCGGCCACCGGGGCGATTTCACTCACGGTGCCTGTCATCTCCAACGTGCCGGTGCGCACAGTCATCCCGGCCCCGGCTTCAGCGGAACCAATGATTCCCTCCGGCACATCGGCCTCGAAGCGCAGCGACGCCGGGTCCTGGATTTCAAGGAGCGCCTTGCCCGGCGTAGCGAGGTCGCCCACATCCGCGGATTTGCGCGTGATCACCCCGTCGAAGGGAGCCGTGATGGTCATATAACCCAGGTTGGTTTCCGCTTCGGCCAGCGCGGCTTTGGCGACCCGGTTGGCGGATTGCACGTTGTCGAACTCCGCCTGCGGGGTGACTTTGTTGGCGAGCAGGGCCGTGTAGCGCTTCAAATTGTTCTCGGATTGGTCCCGGACGGCACGCGCCTGGTCGAGCTTGGCCTGAATTTCGCGGACATCAAGCTTCACCAGCACTTCCCCCTGTTTCACCCGCTGGCCTGGGGCTACCAGAAATTGCTCAATGCGCCCCGTGCTTTTCGCTTCGATAACGGAGTGTAGCTTGGCCCGAACGGAACCGGTTACCTCCTCCGTGGCCACGTGGGGCCTTGCCTCGACCGTTTGCACGCGCACCATGGCAGGCGGTAATTCGTTTTCCTGGACCGCTGTGTGTGGTTTTTTCGAGCAGGCCCCCAGAAAAAGGGCGAGGGCCGCGCCGAGCAAAAGGACGTTGGGTTTCATACGGACTTTCATGGTGGGTTCAACCGATCATTGATGATTGACTATATGAACTTATTTGCATATAGTGTGCAAGAATCTTTTTTGTCTCATGCCAAAATCGCACCAAAATAGCGTTGCCGCCCCATTTCGCGCCAGGCATCGAATTCGCAAGGGATTAAAGAGCAAAGCCATCGCCGAGGGAGCAAGGAAATGAGCCTGGAATCGGAAGGCGCGCTGCTTTTCATCCATGGCAGAAAAATACAAACAGGCCTTCTCTCAGGCAAATGTTCTGTCGGAAAAGCGGTATTTGGAATGGCAGGATTTTACAAAAAAGCGTCGAAATCCGCCTAGAAGATGGCTCTTTG
>JAPLTE010000110.1 GCA_026398235.1 Verrucomicrobiota bacterium | reverse complement strand
ACGCTTGGCGCAAGCAAGCTCATCCGGGCGCAAATCGAGGTTCCATTCAAAAAAGCCGTTGCCGAATCCGTGGCACTGCCCGGTCTGCCGGGCTTCGTCGGGCGAACTCCATGTCCCGCTCCATTCGGCCCGGTTCCAGGCCGCAATATCGGCCCGGATCACGATGCCTTCCGGTATTTCCTCGCGCACCAGGAGGTCGTCCGGGGTGACAAATAATTGCACGTAATTGGATGCGACGATCCGCCCATTATCCGCGACGGCTCGAACATCCAGGGCGCAGAGGCTCTGCGTTTCCGGCAGCGCGAACTCCACGGTTTCCGCCAGGTCGACGCGGCAGTGCCGGAATGGGATGCGTTTGTGACCTCCTGCATAAGATTGGATAATCCGACCGCGCGCGTCGATGCCGCTGAGTTTCCAAAAGAAAGAGACGGGGCCGCATTCGTGGCGGGAGTAGTGCGAGGCAAAGACCTCGATGCGTTTGCGCTCACCGGGCGCACAACGCTGAATGGGAGGGGCATCGATCGGGAGCACGTCGCCCTGGTTGACCATGCGCGGGTCATAGCCGAACTGCTTGGGGGTGCGGTCGTAATTGAGGAACCCGTTGTATTCCCATTCGACATCGTGCAGCTCGGTATAGATATAGGCCGAAAGGCTGGGCTGGCGGCGCAGTTCGTTGGTGAGAAACTTGAAGCTCCAGGAGATGTCCACGTCTCCGTCCAGCGCACCGATGCCGCCGAATTCGCTGTTAATCAGCGGTTGGTGGCCTTGGGAATACCCTTCCTCGTAGTTGAATTTCGAGCCTTTGTAGGTTTCGGCCACGACGCGCCCGATATGTGTCCGCGCTTTCTCGTAGTCATTAATGTAGAAATGCCACGAATTAATGTCGGTGTCGCCATGGGCGTAGTAATGGAGATGTTCCCAATGAACCACGCTCATGTCTTCGACAAGCCGGGTCGGGTCGAGCGATTTCGCCAGCTCCCACATTTCCTGAACCCAACGCTGCGAACTCCGGTTCTCGAGTTTGTTCTGCGGCTGGCTGGCTTGCGGCTCGGCAAGGAGCGCGTGGGCGTTGGCTCCGAAATGCTTAATAAGTTCCACCTGGCCGCCGAATCCCCACGTTTCGTTGAAGAGGCACCAGGCGATGAGGGAAGGATGGTTCCAGTCGCGCTCCATCCCGACGCGCATCATGGTTTCAAAGCGCCGACGGCCCAAAGGCGTGTCGCCGCCTTCGCCGAAGTTGGGGAAATCCTCCATCAGCAGAATGCCCATGGTGTCCGCGTAATAGAGCAGCAGGGGATCATCGAGCTTGATGTGGATCCGCAGGAAATCGAAGCCGGCTTCTTTTGCCCAGGCAATGTCGTTTCGAAGCGCCTGCGCGTCGCCTGCTGTATAGACCCCGTCTGGATGATACGATTGGTACAGCGCGCCGCGCAGGTAGATCGGACGCCCGTTCAGGCACAGCGCCGCCGGGGCGTTGAGCTCTTCGACAGGCGCGGTGCCGATCGTGCGCATTCCGAAGTAAGTGCGCACCACGTCATCGGGCGCACCGTCGCGGCCCCGCAGCCGCAGAACGGTGGAGTAGAGCTGCGGCGAGGCCGGTTCCCACAAAACGAGCGGGTCGATCCGAACGGTGCCGCTGGCGAGGCCGCTGTGGACCTGGAACGTCTGTGCAATGGGGTGGCCGCCTGGAGGGGTGATTTCCACGTCGATCTCAAGCGGCAGCCCATCCCCCGTGTTCGTGCAGACGATCTCGAACCCGGCGCTGGAGTGATCCACGTCGGGAGTGATTCGGAAATGACTCACGAACGCGGGAGCGCGCGGTTCCAGAAACACGGTCTGCCAGATGCCGCTGGTTGGCGTGTACCATTTCCATTGTTTGCCCAGCGGCTGCTCGGAATTCTCCAACGGGTCTTCCACTCGCACCACCAGAACGGCACGGTTGCTGCCTGCGAGCGCTTCGGTGAGGTCAAATTCAAACGGGGTGTAGCCCCCCTCGTGGTGTCCCAGCGGAATGCCGTTGCACCAGGCATCGGTAAAGAAATCGGACGCACCAATGTGGAGGATGATGCGGCGATCCAGCCATTCGCGCGGAAACGCGATCTCCCGGCGATACCACCCGATTTCATAACGGGCGGCGGTGCGGTGATTGGCCCGGGTGACTTCCAGGGGGTTGCGAAAGACACGCGTGGCATAATAATTTACGCTGCTGGCCGCACTTGCCTCTCCCCATGCGGCAAGAGATTCCCAGCAAAAAGGGACAATGATCTGTTCGCGCCACCCCTCGACCTGCGGCTCAAACCATTTTTCCTCCATCCCACGGCGCTCGCCATCGAAGCGGAATTGCCACGGGCCGTTGAGGTTGAGCCAATCCAGCCCCTCGACCAAGCCGCGCTGCTTTTCGGGGCGGGGATATTCGGGACGCGGATCGCAGGAATGGTGAAACATAGGACAGCAAGACCAATTCGGGAGCGCCCCCGCCAGCGGGCGTGTGCGAGGGAGCCGGGGGGATCGCAAGGGCTGCGAACGCCGGAGTTTCGCCGGGGTGAAAAGATTTTTTTCAGCAGTTCTAAGACCGTGAAGGGAGGGGGTGACGTTTGTTGGAGTATGGAGACCGAAACCGACCGGAAAAAGATTTTGAGATGCGCCCTTGCCCCCCTGCCCAACATCTCGAGGCGCGACTACCCGATCATCGTGCATTCCCACCTGGGGTGGGATTGGGTTTGGCAGCGGCCCCAGCAATTTCTTTCCCGGCTCTCCAAAAAACATCGCATTCTCTTTGTGGAAGGGCCGTTCCCCAGCGAGTCGGTGCTCGAACCGCAGGTGACGCTGCGCGAAGTGCCGGCTCACCCCAACATCACCGTGCTCCAGACCCCGTTTCCCGCAAGCCGCTGGCACGAGGGCGACTGGGTGGATGCGGAACGGCTGCGCTTGGTGCGCAGTGTCTTGGCGGGGCCGCTAGGGGCCGAATTTAGCCAGCCGGTGCAATGGTTTTACGATCCGATGGCGGTCCGCGCATTTGCGGGGCAGATGGATGAGATTGCGCTCGTGTACGATTGCATGGACGAGCTGTCGCAATTCAAGGGAGCGCCGCCGGAACTCGTCAAACGCGAGCGGCAATTGCTGGCCCTGGCCGACGTGGTGTTTGCGGGTGGACCGAAGATTCACCGCGCCAAAGCCCCTTACCACTCCAACTGCCACGCGTATGGCTGCGGGGTGGACGAGCGGCATTTCGGCCAGGCGCGCAACGGAAGCGCCGTGACTCCTGGCGACATCGCCCATCTGAAAGGGCCGGTGCTCGGGTTTTTCGGCGTGGTGGACGAGCGGATGGATTACGAACTGATCGCCCGGCTTGCCGATGCGGACTCCTCCTGGCAGATCGTGATCGTGGGGCCCCACACAAAAATCGAAGACGTGGCGCTCCCCCAACGCCCAAACCTTCATTGGCTGGGCGGGCGCAATTACACGCAACTGCCCCATTACGCGAGCCGCTTCAACGTTTGCCTGATGCCGTTCGCGTTGAATGCCGCGACGGAATTCATCAACCCCACCAAGGCTCTGGAATACATGGCCACAGGCCGACCCGTGGTTTCCTCGGCGATTGAAGATGTCGTGCTCCAGTTCAACCAGGTGGTCGCAGTGGCTTACTCACACGGAGATTTCATCAAACTGTGCCGCCGCGCCTTGCAAGTGCCGGATCCCGCGCGACTCCAGCGCGGGATCGAGCTGGCCCGGAAAAATTCGTGGGAAACCATCGTGAAAAACCTCGAGTGGCACATCGACGAAGTGCTCGCAGCCCGCAAGGCGCAAGCAGAAGGCGACGCGGCGTGAAAGGCGGGAGAGAATGGGGGAGCCGGAATTTAAAAAATTCGGCGACCCTCATTCAGGGACAGCTTTTATGATCTTCTGGATTCCTCCTTTTTAAAACCGTGACAGCGGGCGGACGCTCGTGATCGGTTTCGCAACACTCCACGCGCCTGTTCCGGGCGCGTTTCTCTGTAAATAAGCCGTGGCACGGCGGTGGCTAAAAGGCGTGGTGAAAACCCACCACGCTTATGGAAACTCAAATCGATCTTGGCCAGCAGCCACAGGAAACCCCGCACGACGCCGCTGAAGAAACCGAGGCACCGCTGCATGCGCGGCGATCCTACCGCAAAAGCCCCTCACGCCGGACGACGGAATACGAGGAAAACGATGAGGTGTTGATGACCCGCGTCGCCCAAGGCGACTCCAAGGCTCTGGAAGGGCTTTTTGACCGGCATGCCGGAGTCATCAAGAGCGTTATTTTCAAGATCATTCACAACGAAGCCGAAGCGGAGGACGTGCTCATGGAAGTCTTCTTCGAGGCATGGAATAACGCGACCAAATATTCCGCGGAAAAAGGCAAAGCCCTCGGGTGGCTTGTGACCATGGCGCGGCGGCGCGGCATCGACCGGCTGCGCAAGCGCCAAAGCTATTCGCGCGCGACCGACCGGCTCCAGGTCGAGGTGGAGCACGATCCGGAGGCGTGGATCTCCGGGCGCGATCCCGATGGCGACACCGAGCGCGCCGACGTGCGCGCCTTCATTCGCGCCCGGATGATGGAGTTGCCGCCGTTCCAGCGGGAGGCAATCGAATACGCTTTTTTCAAAGGGATGAGCCAGCGCGAGATCGCCGCCCACACAGGCATCCCGCTCGGCACTATCAAAACGCGGATCGAGTTGGGACTCAAGAAACTGAGCGTGTCGCTCGAAGTGCTTGCGGGCGAATTGTAAAAACGGGATCAGCGCTTTGCCGACACGCTGGCGCGAAACTCTTTCATGCGTGTATTGAATGCGTGCAACGCCGTATTCTCACCCTTGTAACTTTTTCCGGTCTTCTTGACGACTCCCGCGCCGACCAGCGCCTGCAGTTTTTCGTAAGCTCTCAGCCGCAGCATTTCCTCGCCCCCGCTGGCCGCGTTGCGGGCCCGCAAGTTGGTGTGGATGACCGTGAAAAGCGCTTTGAATTCGAAGGCATTTTTTTCCAAAAGAACCGCGACGAGTTCCTCGGTAATGATGTCTGGGCCGCGCCGCGAAAAGCCGCTCGAATTTTGGTTCATCCTTTCTATTACCACACCTTGGGGGAAAAAGCGAGCAAAGATGCTGCCCAACCCCAAACAGCGAGCAGAATGAGCCGCAAAAAGGAGCAAAAGGCACAAAAAAATGCAAGCGCCCCACTCTCTGCTTTTGCGCATCGTTGGCTCTGTTTGCCTTCTCTGCACGATCCGGATTTGCTTTTCACCCGATTCCTTTTCACATTATCCCCATGCACGATCCACGATTCGATAAACTCGCCCAGGCGCTCACCGGGTTTTCCACGGAACTCCAACGCGGCGACAAGGTGCTCATTGAAGGGTTCGATATTCCCGCCGAAATGACCATCGCGCTCGTCCGTGCGGCGCGCGCCCTCGGGGCGGTGCCATTTGTCCAACTCCACCAGGCGCGCATTTCGCGCGAGATGGCACGCGGCGCGGAGGAGGCGCAATACGCCGAGATCGCCCGCCACGAACTGGCGCGCATGAAACAGATGGATGCCTATATTGCGGTGCGTGGGAGCGAGAATATCTCGGAAATGTCCGACATCCCGAGCGACCGGATGAAGCTGCTTTCCAAAAAAATGAAGCCGGTGCTCGATCATCGCGTGCAGAAAACCCGCTGGTGCGTGCTCCGCTGGCCGACGCCGTCCATGGCCCAGCAGGCCGGGATGAGCACCGAGCAGTTTGAAGATTTCTTTTTCGATGTTTGCACGCTCGACTATGCCAAAATGCAGCCCGGCATGAAGGCGCTCTCCGAGTGGATGCAAAAGACCGACCTCGTCGAAATCAAAGGCCCCGGAACCGATCTGCGCTTCTCCATCAAAGGCATCCCGGCGATTCCTTGCGGCGGCAGACACAACATTCCCGACGGCGAAGTGTTCACGGCTCCGGTCCGCAAATCCGTCCAAGGTTTTATCAGCTATAATGCGCCCACCATTTATCAGGGAACGGCGTTTGACTCGATCCGGTTGGAGTTCAAGGACGGCAAAGTCGTCGGAGCCACCGCCAACAACACCAAGCGGCTCAACGAGATCCTCGATAGCGATCCCGGTGCGCGCTACATCGGCGAGTTCGCCCTCGGGTTCAACCCGCACATTCTCCACCCGATGCGGGACATTCTCTTCGACGAAAAAATCTCCGGCTCGTTCCATTTCACGCCCGGCCAGGCGTACGAAATCGCCGATAACGGCAACCGCTCGCAGGTCCACTGGGACATGGTGAACATCCAGCGCGAAGATTACGGCGGCGGCACCATCCATTTTGACGGCAAGCTCATCCGCGAGAACGGGCGGTTCGTGCCGAAGTCGCTGCAGGCCTTGAACCCGGAGCGCCTGGCGTAGGCCAGACAGGATGAACCGGCAGGGGTTGAGCCCTGACTAGTTCCCGGCTATGCGAACTGCGGAGTCCCGCTGTTTTTAGACAGGATTAACAAGATTGACAGGATTTACAGGATTCTTCGGATTGAAGGTCTCAAATGCTCATCAGCATTCGTAGGCTACGGGCGAAATCCTGAGAATCCTCAAAATCCTGTTAATCCTGTCTAAATTGCCAAGCTTGCCATGTTCAACCAAACTGCGGCAGCGCTTGCAGCGCCGTGAAATCCGCGTCGGTGATCGCCCCCGGCGCGTACTGGCCGCCACGAAAGGGAGCGGCGTTTGTGGAAGCGCGCACGCGGAGCAACCAGTCGCGTCCGAGCGGGCGTTCCAATAAATCCACGTGCGAGGCGGCAATGGTCGTCTGGTCTTTGTCACCGGTAGCCACTCCGAAGCCAACCGCCCATCCAGCCAGCGCGAGCGTCACGCGCACCGCTGTCGAACGGGTGTAGTTGGTGAGCAGACACTCGCCTTTGCCCACGCGCTCCCGCGCGGCACGGAAGAGTTCCAGGCTCCACATGCCGGGGTTGCGGGCGGGCGAATACGGATCATGGAAAATCGCGGCGGGCGGCGGAGCCTGGCCCAGTTGCGAGAGATAGTCGCCCCGGTGCAATTGCCAGCAAACGTGCGGCAGCGGGTGCGCAATCCCCTGCGTCAGCAATTCCGCAATTTGCGATTCCCACCCCGCCAGATAGCCAAGCGCTTCGGTATGTTGGAGAGCAAATTCGAGCACCGCCGTGTCGATTTCAAAGCTGTGGATTTCCACGGGCGCGGTGATGTCGCGCAAAGCATCCAGCGCGGTGATCGCGTTACCCGCGG
Organism: Verrucomicrobiota bacterium; assembly: GCA_026398235.1. Taxonomy (GTDB): domain Bacteria; phylum Verrucomicrobiota; class Verrucomicrobiia; order Chthoniobacterales; family Chthoniobacteraceae; genus UBA695. The sequence goes on along the minus strand of JAPLTE010000110.1, from coordinate 13,197 downwards.
GGCCGAGGCCGACATCCCAAATCACAAACGGCCCGCCCGTGTGCGCTTGCGCCCGCCCGACGATCCGTTGCTGGCGGATGTGCAACTCCGCCGCCTCGGTGCTCGGGCCGGTGCCGACATGCATCGTCTCCCCGTGCGTGCGGCAGCGCACACTCCGCTGGCCGCTCTTGAGGCGGACAAGTTCGAAGCCGTCTAAATCCATTTTTTGTGGCGGAAAATGGCGAGCATCCCCGCTGCGAGGAGGACCATTCCCACCACGCAAACGGTAAAGCCCCACGGCGATTTCAAGCCCGGCATGAATTCGAAGTTCATCCCGTAGAGCCCGACGATAAATGTGAGCGGGATGAAGATGGTGCTGACCACCGTGAGCACGCGCATGACTTCGTTGGTGCGCATTCCAACGGCAGAAAGGTAGATATCCATCATGCTGGCAGTGAGATCCCGGTAATTCTCGATCACATCCATCAGACGAATGGTGTGGTCATGGCAATCGCGCAGGAAAATGGTGGTTTCATGCGTGACCAGGCCCGATTCATCGCGGCTGAGTGTGGTAAACAATTCCCTCACGGGCCAAATGTTGCGGCGAACTTGCAGCAAGGTGCGCTTGATCTCGTGCAGCTGCACAAGGCTCTCGCGCGTGGGGCGGTCAAGCAGTTCATCCTCAAGCAGTTCGATCCGCTCCCCAAGCGCCTCCAGCACCGGAAAGAAATGGTCCACCACGCAATCCAGCAGCGCGTAAGCGAGATAATCGTGCCCGCGTGTCCGGGCAAAGCCGCGCCCCGTGCGCAGCCGAAGGCGGACCGGTTCAAAAACATCGCTTTCTGGATTTTCCTGAATGCTGATGAGAAAATCTTTGCCAAAGAAAAGGCTTACCTGTTCGAACGTGACCTTCCCTTGCCCATCAGAAAACGGGATCTGGGCGACGATAAAAAAGTGATGTTCGAACTCCTCGACCTTTGGACGTTGGGGCGCGTGCAGCACATCTTCCAAAGCCAGCGGGTGCAGGCCGAATTGTTCGCCCAGCTTATTGAGAACATCCACATCGGCGAGACCGTCGATGTCGATCCAGCGCATTTTGCCGTTGCCGCGGGAAACAGCCAGATCTTCCACGCGCTCCAACCGGCGCTCCTCAAGAGAGGCCGCATCGTATTCGAGCAGCGTAACGACCGGTTGCACATCGCCAAGGGGGACCAGCGTTGCGGGCGCCGTGCCGGGCGGATGATAGGTGTTGGCGAACATAATCCCTGGTCAGCCAACGAGCAGGGCGTTGGCAGCAGCGTACGCATCCGTATGCGTGAGGCTCACATGAATTTGGCGCACACCACGCGCCGCCGCCAGTTCAACGCCCGCGCCGTGCAACACAACATGCGGCGCGCCGAGCTCATCGTTGGTCACTTCCATTTCGAGCCAGCCGAGCGTCTTGCCGATGCCGCATCCGAACGCCTTGGAAATGGCTTCCTTCGCAGCAAACCGGGCGGCGTAATGTGGCACGGGATTAGGCTTGGGCGCGCAGTAGGCGATTTCGTTCGCGGTGAAAATCCGGTGCAAAAAGCGGTCGCCGAATTTCTCAATCGACGCAGCAATGCGCGCGTTCTCTACGAGGTCAATACCGGTGCCGAGGATTTCCATAGATAACAGGATTCCAGAATTATCTCACGCAAAGGCGCAAAGGCGCAAAGGTTTGGGCCTCTCCTCTTTCTTTGCGACTTTGCGGCTTTGCGTGAGTCATTTTCTTTGCATCGCCGCGAGCAGTTCCGCCACGGCGTTCTCAAGGCCGACGAAGATGGCGCGGGAGACGATGGTGTGGCCAATGTTGAGTTCCGCCAAATACGGCACGTCCCGAATCTCGACTATATTTGTGTAGTTGATGCCGTGTCCGGCGTTGACCTGCAATCCGCGTTCGTGGGCGTAAGCGGCCGCTTCCCTAATCCGCGCGAGTTCGCGCTGGTGCGCCTCGCCTAAGGTATTCGCAAACGCGCCGGTGTGCAGTTCGACCGCGTGGGCGCCGAGCGCGACCGAGGCGTCGATCTGTGCGGCATCGGGTTCAATAAACGGGCTGATGCGGATACCCGCCGCTTTCAACTGCCGCGCGGTGGGCACGAGGGCGTCAAATTGTGAGGCGACATCGAGTCCCCCTTCCGTGGTGACTTCCTGACGGTTCTCCGGAACAAGACAGACATCCTCAGGCAGGATTCGGAGCGCGATTTCAAGGATCTCTGGCGTGTTGCCCATCTCCAGATTGAGCTTGGTTTTTAAGCTCTTGCGTAGCTGGAAAACGTCCTCGTCCTGAATATGGCGACGGTCGGCGCGCAGATGAACGGTGATGCCATGCGCCCCGGCCCGCTCACAGGCAAGCGCAGCGGCGACCACGTCAGGCTCGCAGTTATGGGTGCCGAGCATGCCGGTGTAACGCGCCTGCCGCAGCGTGGCAACGTGATCGATGTTTACCCCCAAGCGAAGCGTGTTCATTTTGAATCAGGACCGCCTTACTGCGTTAGCGGTTTCGTGAAAGCGGAGCGCAGCGCAGCCCATTTGCGGAGCCCCGAGCTTTGCGAGGGGATAAGCCAGGAATCCAGGAAAAGAGAATCTGGAACTCAGGAACTCAGGAAAAACAAGATGCTGTCTATCTAACATGAACTTCTTTTCCTTTTTTCGTGCTCTTCGTGACCTCTGTGGTGACTTTTTTAATGCCGGAAATGCCGCACGCCGGTGAAGACCATCGCCAGCTTGCGCTCGTCCGCGGCGGCGAGCACCTCCGCGTCGCGCATGGAGCCGCCGGGCTGGATGGCTGCCGTTGCGCCCGCTTCGGCCGCTGCGATGAGGCCGTCCGGGAACGGGAAGAAGGCGTCGCTGGCGACTACACTGCCCGCCAGGGAAAGCCCCGCGTCTTTCGCTTTCCAAATAGCGATGCGGGAGGCGTCCACGCGCGACATCTGGCCCGCTCCGATGCCCAGTGTGCGATCTTTCGCAACGTACACAATCGCGTTGGATTTGATGTGTTTGACGATTTTCCAGCCGAACTTCATCGCGCGCATTTCGTCCGCTGTGGGCGGGCGTTGCGTGACAACTTTGCTCTCGATTTCCTTGAGTTCCTCGCGGTCTTTCTCCTGCACGAGGAGCCCGCCGATGACGGAGCGGATGTCCAAGTCGTCGCCTTCGGTTTTGTAGACAAGCTTCTTCATGAGCCGCAGATTCTTTTTCTTTTGCAGCAGCGCGCGGGCGTCGGGCTCGAAGTCGGGCGCGATGATCACCTCGGAAAAAATCTCGCTGATGGCGCGCGCCAGCGGTTCGGTGAGCGGGCGGTTGCAGATGATGATGCCGCCAAACGGGGCTTGTTTATCGGTGGCAAACGCCTTGTCCCACGCGGCGCGCAGGTCCGGGTCGCTGCCGACGCCGCACGGGTTCGTGTGCTTTAAAATGGCGACGGTTGGCTCGGCAAATTCGTCGATCAAATGCGAGGCCGCCGTGATGTCGAGGATGTTGTTGTAAGAAAGCTCTTTTCCGTGGAGCTTCTGGAAATAGTCGTCGAAATTCCCGTAGAGGGCCGCCTGCTGGTGGGGATTCTCGCCGTACCGCAGCCGCGCCGCGCACGGCAGGGAGATGGAAAACGAGCAAGTGGTCTCCTGCTCTTTATTGAGATAATTCGCGATGGCTCCGTCGTATTTGGAAGTGGTGACAAAGACTTTGATGGCGAGGCGTTCGCGCAGCTTGAGGGTCGTCTCGCCGTCGTTGTCGCGCATCGTGGTGAGCACGTCTTCGTAATCTGCGGGATCGACCACGACCGTCACCGACCGGTAATTCTTGGAAGCACTCCGCAGCATGGACGGGCCGCCGATGTCGATCTGCTCGATGGCTTCCTCCAATGTGACCCCTTCCTTGGCGACGGTTGCCTCGAATGGGTATAAATTCACCACCACGAGATCGATCGGTTCGATGCCGTGCGCTTTGGCCTGAGCGATGTGGGAATCGTCGTCGCGCAGGTAAAGCAGCCCGCCATGCACCTTGGGGTGGAGGGTTTTCACCCGGCCGTCGAGCATTTCGGGAAATCCGGTGAATTCGGAAATTTCAATGCAGCCGATCCCCTCCCGTTGCAGGAGTTTGGCGGTGCCGCCGGTGGAGATGATTTCCACCCCCATTTTTGCGAGTTCACGGGCGAATTCGACGAGCCCGGTTTTGTCCGAAACGGAAATAAGTGCGCGCTTTATCTTCATGGAAGGGTTTGAAACCTAAAGGAGCGAGGCGGCGCGGTCAATTCGGAAGCAGGACCGATTCCCCTCACCTGAAACGGATCAGCCAGCAGGAGAAGAGGATCAGGAACTCAGGAAATCAGGGAAAAGAATGGATGAATGAGCACCCGGCGCTGGTCATGCCGAACGCATTGAAGAGCCTCGCAAATGATTCCCAGTTTTACGGAAAAGCAACGCGTTGAGCGGCTTGCGAGGTCCCTCGCTTTGCTCGGGGATGACAAGTATGTTGGCTGCCTTCTCTTTTCCTGTCTTCCTTTCCTGCTTTCCTGATAAACTGCCTTCCTGCTTTCCTGATTTCCTGATAGATACCTTTTCCTGATTTCCCACGCATGAAATACCCCGCGCTTGACTGGAGCAAAATCAAGACGTTTTCCCTCTCCGAACGTCCCAACAAAGTCGCCCTCGAAGATTTCGCCACGCCCCACACTGCCGGGGAGAGCTTTGCCGATTTTCTCGAACATCTTCCCCATTTCCTCGGCGCAAGCGACTTTTGCCAGATCGTGGACGCGATCGCCGAGGCCGTCCGCAACAAACGCACTGTGCTTCTGATGATGGGCGCGCACCCGATCAAGTGCGGCCTCAACCCGATCCTCGTGGACGCGATGCGCTCGGGAATCGTCCAAGCCGTGGCGTTCAACGGGGCGGCGGCCATCCACGATTTCGAGACAGCATTTCAGGGCGAGACCAGCGAGGACGTCCAGCGTGGCCTCGACGACGGCAGCTTTGGCATGGCCGATGAGACGGGCCGCCTCATGAATGCGGCGTTTGCCCAGGGCGTGGCTGCGGGATTGGGCGCGGGCGCGGCGCTCGGGGCCACCATGGGCACATTCCCCAACAAACACCTCAGCATCCTGCGAACTGCGGCGGAACTCGACCTCCCGGTCACCGTCCACATCGCGCTCGGCACCGACATCATCCACCAGCACCCGACCGCCAACGGCGCGGTGCTCGGCGAAGCGAGTTTCCGCGATTTCCAGACTTTTTCGAGCGTCGTCGCCACGCTGCAAGGGGGGGTGGTGCTCAACGTGGGCAGTGCCGTCATCATGCCGGAGGTATTTCTGAAGGCGCTGACCGTGGCGCGCAATCTTGGAAACACCGTGAACCAGTTTACGACCGCCACCTTTGACATGATCCGCCAATACCGCCCCACGGAAAACGTCGTCCGCCGCCCCACGCACCTGGGCGGTAAGGGGTATTATGTGGTGGGTCACCATGAATTGAATATCCCGCTGCTCTTCGCGGCGGTGAAAGAGAAGTTGGCGAAAAAATGATGCACGCACTCCATTCCCTGCTCGCCTCGTGGAAAAGCCAGAACAAGCGCACCACGTTTCTGGTTTGCCTGCTGCTCTTTACCGCCTTTTCCCTTCTCACGCTCAAGCCGCTCTGGATCGGTCATGGCTGGCCCAAGAACCACGAGATCAACGCCTTCGCCCTTCGAACGCGACTCTATGCAGAACATTACCGGCTCCACGACTTCGTCCCGCTCTGGTCGAGCACGGACAACAACGGGCTCGGCTCGGCCATGCCGGCGCTCTACCACAAGTTATTTTACCTTCTCTCGGGGCCGCTCTTCCTGCTCACGGGCAAAATGAAGATCGCCCTGGTGCTCCCGATCTTGTTTTTTTTGCTGGTCGGAGCTTTTGGAATGTACCGGCTCCTTCAGGTCGTTGGCGCCAGCCGTTTCACCTGCATCGCAGGGGGCCTCTGCCTGATCGCCGCGAAATACACCGTGACCAACTGGTTGATCCGGGGAGCGGTGGCGGAATTTTCGGCGGCCATGCTGATCCCGTGGGCGCTTTACTATTACCTGCTCGCCCTCAACGAGAACCGGGTGCGCTTGGGGCTGGCCGTCAGCCTCGCGCTCATTTTCCTGGCCCACTCCGTTATGGGCTACTACCTGGGCCTGCTGTTTGGGCTGTTTTTCCTGCTTTCGCTCCTCTTTGGCAAAAACCGGTTAACCGGGGCGCTCCTTGGCTCAACGCTCAAGGCGGCGGTGGCTTTTGCGCTTCTGGTCGGACCCGCCGTGTGGCTCGTTTTGACGCTCGGGCAGGAGTACGAGATGAAGCGCATCCTGGCAGTGCCGAATCATCCCTGTGCTCAATTCCCCCCGCTGATCCGCTATTTCTGGGATGAGGAATTCGTGTTTGGGAGCGATTGGAAAATCTACTCGGTGCAACTCGATCTTCCTCCCCTGCTTTTTGGTGTTGCGGGATTCACCAGCCTTTTGCTTTTGGGAAACTGGGTGAACAAATGGGGGATCGTCTCCCCGCTCCTGCCGCTTGCGGGGCTCGGCCTCGCTGCCTTTTTTCTTCAAACCCACCTTTCGGCCCCTTTTTACAATCATCTCCCCGGAGCCGCCTACCTGCAATTCCCCTGGCGGCTGCTCGGCTTGCTCACCCCCGTGGTGATCGCCATTGGGCTTTCGTTTGCCGAAAAAAGCGCGCTACTCTGGGGTCGAAGCTGCGGCGTGGCGTTGTGCACCTTTAGCATGGTGCTGCTTTGCGGCGGAATTTCTCCCGTTCTATATGGGAACCTGCCGCTGAACGCCTGCATCGATCGCCCGTTGGAAGGGGTCTGCTTCAGCCAATTTGATGAATACGTCCCCGCAACCGTCCCCCTTCCCCCGGCAACAGCAGAATCCATCGTACAAGAGGCCAAAGCCAAGGGGTGTTCCATCCTTTATAACAAGCCAAGCGAGGAAGTCCTGCGCATGGTATTTCAAACCGAGAGCGCCAGCGCCGTGAGCATCCCGCTGCCGCTCTATGTCTCGCCGCTGCACGGGATCAAAGTCTACAACAGTGAAGGCGCGCTCGTAAAACAGACCACCCCGGGCTCACAATCCGGGATTTGCCGTGTGGAAGTGGCGCAGGGCAAAGGCCGGGTGGAAATCGAAATGCCCGATTTGCCCAAACTCCTCAAATCGCTCGCAGCCAAACAAAGGCATTAGAAACTCTGGAACTCAGGAAAGACGTCGGCAGCAGAATGAGGCGGGGCGCAAAATCGTATTTCAAAAACGCAAGAGTCCCTTGCTCGCAGAAATGTTTCTGCTAACTCTTGCAGAGAGAGCGATGCCGTTCTCCCCGCGCTCTTTTAAACCATCCCCCAAACTCAGCCATGCGCACCTCTCGCGTTCTCCTCCTCCTCTCGCTGCTTTGCTCGCTCGCCTGCGCCGCAACTCCAACCAAGCTCGCCTACGAATGGGTCGACGGCGCGAAGCAGAGCCCGGACTATCGGTTCAAAATCACGCCCGACAGGAACCCGCCGATCTACCATGTCGGGGAGAAGGTCACCTTCACGCTCTCCGCGACGCACAAAGGCCAGCCGATCGACGGCAAGGAAGTAAAATGGAGCATCACCAACGATGGTGTGCAGCCGCCTTTGCAGGGAGGCAAGGTCGTGCTGAAGAACGGGCAGGCCGTATTTTCCGGTTCGCTGAAGCAGCCGGGCTTTCTCCAGTGCGTTGTCACGCCCGGCGAGTCGGTGCTCGGCGCGAAGGCGGGCGCCGCAATTGATCCGCAGGAGATCAAGCCGAGCATGCCCGCTCCGGGCGACTTTGACGCCTTCTGGGACGCCCAGAAGAAGCTCGTCAAAGAGACCCCCGCCAACGTGAAGATCACTCCTGTGAAGTCGCCGGTGGACGGCGTGGAGTGCTTCGACCTCCAGGGGCAGTGTCCGGAGGGCAAGCCGTTCTCCGCCTACCTGGCGCGCCCGATCGGGGCAAACCCCGGCACCCTCCCCGCCATCGTCTGCACCCAGGGAGCAGGCGTGGCCAGCTCGCGGCTCACCGTTGTGGCAGGCTGGGCCAAGGACGGACTGCTCGCACTCGACTTCAACGTCCACGGATTGCCCAACGGCCAGCCGCAGGCGTTCTACAGCGATCTCTACAAGGGACCGCTGAAGGGTTATTTCACCACGAATCCCGATTCGCGCGAGACGCTTTTTGCTCGGGTGATGTATCATCGGCTCTTGCGTGCACTGGAGATCACAACCACGCAGCCGGAGTGGAACCAAAAGCAGCTCATCGTCCACGGTCGCAGCCAGGGCGGAGGGCAAGCCATCGCAGCGGCAGGACTCGACCCGCGCGTAACATTGATGTGCGCGCAGATTCCCGTCTTTTGCGACAACACCGGCATGATCCTCGGGCGGAGCAGCGGCTCACACGGAATCGTGGCCATCGACGAAAAAGGAGTGCCCAATCCCAAGGCCCTCGAAGCCGTGCGCTACTACGACGGCACGAACTGGGCCACGCGCACGAAAGCCGAGGGCTTCTTCACCGTCGGCTTCATCGACACAAGCTGTCCGCCCACCGGCATCTACGCTGTCTACAACACCTGGCCGAACAAAAAAGAGATCCTGCCCTTCTACCGCTGGGGCCACATCGCCGCGCCTGAAGGGGATGAAGCCGTGCGCAAAAAGGTGCTCGCGCATATCGGCCGAACGCCGGAGGAAATCACAGCGGCCCTCGCGAAGAAAGACACCAAAAAGCAAGCCGGCGAGGAATAGCAGGTCCGTCCCACGGAGAACGCCAGGCTCAGTCTGAACACTCCGAGATCACGCCGACTCCAAGATCACGCCGACTCCCGAGATCCAACCCACTCCCGAGACCCCGCCCACCCCGAGACCCCGCCCACTCCGAGACCCCGCCCACTCCGAGACCCCGCCCACTCCGAGACCCCGCCCACTCCGAGACCACGCTCACTCGTGCATGCCTCGAGTGGAGCACTCTCATTAACACCGGGCTTCAGCCCGGTGCATTCCAGAAGCGGGGACGCCAGCCGTTTCAACGGCTTCCTTTTTCCAAAAGAGCCGCGGGATAAGCCGTTGAAACGGCTCTTCGCATCAAAACCCCAGCCATTACTGTCAATATATAGGACTGACCCCTTTTCCCTTTTCCCATCGCCTTGGCATAATTCCAAACACCTCCCTGGTTTAGCAGCGCCACCTGCCGATCCTGCATCGCTTGGATTACTATCCGCCCCGTTGGGTCCAACCCATTCACAGGGTCTCCGTTGCAATAGTCATAGAGGCTCATGTTTGCGTTCATTTGCAAGAGGGTGTAGAGGTCGGTTTATCGCTTTTGCCTCCTTTTACTTAAGGCAATCAAATACGAACGGCTTAGCACAAACAACAACGCCGATATCGCACAAATTAACGAACCTGTCAAATCAAAGCCATGTGGCAGTTTTATTATAACAACTAGAAAAGACCATCCTCCTAATGAGAGGGTTCCCATTACAAACGAACAAACGACCAAATAATAAAACTCTCTCCATCGATTCTCGGGTGCGAGCCATGCACAAATTATAATAAAAGCGATACCCGCCAGCAAAGTCTCTAATACTCTTGAAAACTTATACACCGACGGATTCAGAACAGTCATAACCAAAGCCGCAGAGGAAATCCCCACGACGATAAAAGATAGCATCGATACGAGCTGTCGAAATATAAACATGGCGTTTAGTGTTTGACAAACTTGCCTACAGGGTCCTGGGGAAAGGGGTCAGTCCTATATATTTACAGCTTTTCATTTTTTTTGGGGGAATTTTGCGCTCATTTCGTATCCCAGGATTCTCATGCCCACAGATTCCGGTCCAGCGTGCGGTATTGGATCGCCTCGCTCAGGTGGGTGGCGGTGATGGCGGGCGCGGCTTCGAGGTCGGCGATGGTGCGGGCGACTTTGAGGATGCGGTCGTGGGCGCGGGCGCTCAGGTTGAGCTCGTGCATGGCCATCCGCAGGAGTTCGCGCGAATCGTCATCAATCACGCAGTGGGCCTTGAGCAGTTTGGAGGTCATCCGCGCGTTGCAGCGCACCGCGGGGCTTTTCGCAAACCGATCCTGCTGGAGGTTGCGCGCTGCGAGCACCCGCTCGCGGATGGCGCTGGACGGTTCGCCCGAGTGGGTGCCGGTCAAATCCTTGAAAGGCACGGCGGGGACTTCCAAATGGATGTCGATGCGGTCGAGCAACGGCCCGGAGATGCGCTGCCGGTAGCGCTGGACTTGTACGGCGGAACAGCGGCACTCGCGCTTGAGGTCGCCAAAAAAGCCGCAGGGGCATGGATGCGTTGCCTTTTTGCAAGGTGACATTAAAAGGAAAGCGCTGCTCACAGGGACCATATTTTAGAGCACAAACCGGCTATCCGTCCACTCCCAAGACCATCGGCGAAGCGATCCGCAAGCGCCGCCTCGACCTTGGCTTGAAACAGCGAGAAGCGGCAAAACGGATCGGGTGCAATTACCTTACCCTCGTGAATTGGGAGAAGGGACACTTCTCTCCCAGGGTGAACCACATGGCCGGGGTCGTTCAGTTCTTGGGTTACAATCCCCTGCCGACAGGAAGCACTATCGCCGAGCAACTCGTTGCGCACCGAAAAGCACACGGACTTACGCAGAAGAACTTTGCCCGTGAACTGGGGGTTGATCCAAGCACGCTTGCGAAATGGGAGCGGGGTGACCGGGAACCGAAAGGAAATTTTTTAGAACGCATTCTTTCGGCGATGAAATGGCGACGTTGACTCGGGGGGGGAACCATTGAAAAGGATGCCGCTTTATAGCCAAGGAAAACGGGTTTATGACTCGGTTCGCAGTCGAGGTTTAAGTGAGCTGCAAAACAAATCTCGATGAAGTTGACGGGAGCATTGCTGGATTGAGGTAAGCCCGTGAATTGAAACGTTCGGAGGGTCAGGCGCAAACCGCAATCGCACGGCCTCTGGTGCCCAAAAGCTTTCCTTGGTGCTGTATTTTATTGCGGAAAAAATCAGTCTTTTTTGACTCCGCTAACCGGAACCGAACTACTAGCGAACCTTCTTGCCGCAGTTGTGGCACAAATAAAAAGTCGCAGTCCAGATAGGGGATTCTCCCTATAGCAGCACAACTCCTTCGTAAGTAAAAGCACGTCCGTTCGCACGAACCTCAGTTCGCCGAACACACAAAACTCACTATGGAAAACCAATGAAAATGTCTTCTTACAAAGTAGTCGTTTTGGACTGCCCTTACGATACGTGGTCCAAAACAAGCACTCAAAGTTTGTTCAGCGAAATAATTAATCTGAAACTCGCAGGCTACACGTCCGTTTATACAGACGGTGTTCTTCCTGTTGATACCTACGATTTTATTGCCACACATATTCTCGTCTGTGGCGAAGAAAACGGACAACTTAAGCCGCTCACGGGATTCAAATCTGTGACATTATCCCGCTGCAAGCGGTTTAATCTCCCATTCCCCACGTCCCAACTGCTATCAGGGACCAACACGCCACAGCATACCGAAGCCGTTGCTTCCATCATGAGAAGCTGTGATGAATCCGGGGATGTGCTTGCTTACGACAGCTCTTGGACTGTGCATCCGCTGGTGAGAAAGGATCGGCCCGTTCACCATTTTCTCCAGGAACTGTTTATATCCAATGTCGTTCATTTGCACACCTCGGCAGCTCCCCACAAACTTTTGGGGGCCGGAGTCCGCCAAGTCCGAACGGACAAGTTTTTTGAACGTGTCGGTTTCAAGCGCTTGTCAAATTCAGGCGAGCCATTGTCCACATTTAAGCAGGCATCGCTGGTCGGAGCCGAAGTAGCCCTGATTCATCTGGAGAGGTTCTCGGAGTTCGCCACGAGCATCGCCCAGAAATACGAGTCATTTTGGAATGAGAGAGTCGTTATTCAAGCTGCGTAAAATACTATGAAATCTTGTTTTGAGAATTATTTGGGGAGCGGCATCATGCCGGAGTTAAAGGCTTTTGTTGGCCAAAAGATTCAGCCCAACCTTCGGGAATGGGAAGAGAAGGCGGAAATCCCGGAGTCCACATGGGAGGAAATGCACCGGTTGGGGCTATGGAGCCTGGCGGTTCCCAAAGAGCTGGGTGGCGAAGGAGCACCGACCGTGTATCTCGCTGAGATCATGAAGGAGCTCGCCTATGGCTCCAGCGCATTGGCGACGGCTTTTACCGCCAGCATTATGTCAGGTTTATGCATTTTCTTCGCTGGCGAGACTCCCCTGCGAGAAAATTACGCGAACCGTATTTTGGAACATGGGGACGTATCGGCATTTGCAATGACCGAAAAAGAGGGCGGGAGTGATCTGTCGAACATCCAGACTACCGCAAAAGTCGTTCCCGGCGGCTATCTTCTCAACGGAGAAAAGTGCTTCGTGACCAATGCAAACATTGCGAAGCACTTCGTAATTCTTGCCCGGCTTGAACACGAACGTCGCACCAGCCGAGGATTGACGATGTTTTACGTTCCGGCCGGCACTGCGGGACTCGAAGTGAACGCGGCTTACAAAAAGTTCGGTCAGAACGCCGTGAGGACGTGCCCGATTTCCCTTAAAGAGGTTTTTGTTCCAGACAACCATCGCCTCGGTGAACCGGGTTCTGCGCGCGATCTTTCTTACCGAATTTTGCAGCGCAGCCGGTGCTTTCTAGCTGCTGGAGCCATCGGTTTGTGTTCCAGAGCCGACGATCTCGCCAGGGAATATCTTTCCAAACGGGTCATCCTTCGACGGAGCCTGTTGTCCCAGCCCGTAATTCGCCACCTCTTTACCCAACTCAATACCGAAAAAGAGGCGGCTTGGCAACTCATCCTTTCCGCAGCCAAAGACTGGGACGACAATGCTTTGAGTCTTCATCGGGTCAACATGGCAAAACTTTTCGCAGCTCAGGTGGCAAACCGTTTTGTCAGCGGAATGATGGAGCTTTATGGAGGATGGTCTTACACTGACACCTATGAAATCGAGCAACTCCTAAGGGATGTGAAATTCTACGAAGCCGTGGAAGGCCCTGCCTTTGTTCAGCAGATTCTGATTACAAGGGGGTTGTTCCCTTCTAAAGTCCAATAGGAGGTCCCCCGGCTCTGCCGGGGAGGCTCCCAAAGTTTGACTTATAGTGCGGTCTTCCCGTTCGATGGTCTGTGAGCCGCTCAAAGCTACAGAACCAACGAACAATGGAAGACCACAACAGTTT